>NZ_SMLD01000119.1:0-28157 GCF_004352805.1 Nonomuraea mesophila | reverse complement strand
GTGTGTGGGAGGGCCGTGCTTGGGGGGCCGGTGCGTGCTGGTGCGGGTCGTGGCCCCGTACGTCGGGCTGGGGCGCGGTGTGGTCGCGGCCGGTGCGGGGGCCGCTCAGGAGCTCGCGCGCCGCCGAGGGGCGGCCGGGGAACGCATGGGGGGTCTGTGAATGGTCGTCCCGTCCCTGGTCGGCGGGGTCGGATCCGGTGGGGTCGGCGAACCAGTCGTAGGGCGCGGCATCGTCACCCGACACCTCCCAGGGTTGCGCCCCCGGCCGGTCCTCGGGCTCCGGCAGGTCCGGCGGCGGGCCCTGGAAGACGGGAATGGCGGGACGGGCCCTGGGCACCGTGCCTTCGCCCGCAGGGGTGCCGAAGGGGGGCCTGCCGGTCGGGATGCTGTCGGAGGCGGTGTCGGAGGGTGTGAACGCCGGTGGGACGTCTCGCCCGTCGGTCTGGCCGAAGCTCGGCGGTGGCGTCGCTGGTGCGGCCGAGTTGTCGGCTTCCGTGCGATCGTGCTCAGACCCGGGTTCCTGGCCACGCATAGGGCGAGCCTAGCGAGAGAGACGAGATCGTTACGTCGGTATAAGCGTTCCCGGAAGGATCCGGCATCCCGTTTGGGGGCATTACGCGTACGATGGCGGGTTTCAGATTCGGGGGCTGCCGGTGACCGAACGGTTGTCCAGCGCCTCGAACACCGTGGCCTTCGTGATGTCGTTGATGGCGGCGAAGAGCTGCTTGGTGCCCTTCTTGTCGGGCTTTGTACCGTCCTTGTTCTGGAACCACACCATGATCGCGTAGTGGCCGTGCGTCAGGATCCGGGTGCCGCCGCTGCCCGAGCCGAGGAACTTGGTGACACTGTCCTTACCTGCCAGCGGTTTGACGTAGTTCTTGGTGTTTCCTGCCTTGGCCACCTTGCTCGCGGCCTTGCTGGTGGTGAGGTTGGCCACGCCGATCGTGCCGATCACCTTGCCCGACTTGTCGCGGAAACTGGCCCGGAGGAGCTGGGTGCACTTGCCGGACTTGAGCGCCTTCTTGAGATCGTCGCCCAGGGCGCCGTCGTCGCACTTCTTGTCCTTCTTGGTGATCGTCCGCTCGTACGACCGCTTCGACACGGTGATCTTCTTCTTGCTGCCGAAGATCTCCTTGACCGAGATCGGGTCGGGGTCGGTGGAGCGGCTGGCCGCGAAGCCGTACTTGCCGGGAGGGGCGGACGGCAGGGGCACCGTGGTCATGCGGGGCCTGGCGGTCGTCGCGGGAACGGGGTCGTCGGCGTTCCACATGAGCACCAGGCCGCCGCCGAGCAGGCCGAGCACGGCCACGCCGCTGATCGCGAACCACAGCGGGGCGCGTGAGCGCGAGCCCTCGTCGTACGGACTCCACCCGACCTTGCTCTGCTGGGCCTGCGGCGCCTGATCCTGGGGCTCGCCCTCGGCGCGATCCTTGCGCCGCGGTCGGCGGAAGGCGCTGCCCGGCTCCTCGGGCGGGTTTCCCATCCCGTAGGGGGCGCCGCCCGTGCCGCTCTCACGTTCCCCGTTGCCGTTGGAAACCATGGGGCGACATTACCGTGATGTTCGTCATCGGGTTCCGAAGTCCTGAGTCCACCACGGGCCGTCGGGGCCGTCGGCGACGCCGACGCCGATGGCCTTCAGCCGGCAGTCGAGGATGTTCCTGCGGTGGTCGCGGCTGTCCATCCAGCCGCGTACGGCCTCGTCGGGGGTGTTGTAGCCGGCGCCGATGTTCTCGGCGGCGCCCCAGTGGTATCCCGCGCGCTCCATCCGTTCCCACGGGGAGTCGCCGTCGGGGGAGTTGTGCGCGAGCCGCCCGGTGCGGGCCATCTCCAGCGAGTGCGTACGGGCTGAGCGGGTGAGCCCGCGGTCGACCCTGAGCGGTCCGCACCCGTGCCGGGCCCTGGCCGCGTTGGTGAGCGAGACGACCCTCGACGCCATGCCCGCCATGACGCGTACTTCGCCGTCGTCGCTGCGCAGCTCCGCGGAGCCGTCGCCCTCGCTGTTGAAGCCGGGGATCTGACCATCGGGCTTTCTGGTGACCTTGGGAGTCGTCCTGCCACGGGGGGTGACCTTGGTCGTGATCTCCCGAGGGATGCGTTCGGCCTGTGGCTGGGCCTTCTTCGACGCCTTGGGCGCGGCCTGCGCGGTGGCGGCCGCGGGAGGGACGGTCTCCTCGAGGTAGACGTGGCGGGCGGGCTCGGCGTCGTCGGTCAGCCGGCCGATCAACACGCCCGTGAACAGAACCGCCATCAGGCAGGTCAGCACACCCAGGTGATTCCGGCGCCGAGCGCCCCGCTGGGTTGGCCGGGTGTGAGAGTTCTGCCACATACCGCCATCAACGATAGGGATGTCTGGTCCTGGGAAAGAAGGGGTCCCAGGGAAACGAAATCGAACCGTTCTGCGGTCGGGTAGACTCGTGCGAGGTTACCGGTCTTTTGACCAGCACGCCTCCGGGCGGGTAGCCTAATCGTTCGTTGTGTGCATAGGTCCAGCGTGACCAATGCGCGGCGCGTCCGGCGTCATCTCCCGTGTTGCGGAGACGGAAGGTCCGGGCCGTCGTGTGCCCGCACCGACCGACCAATGTTGCTGTCGCATCCGACAGCGCCGAAGACGCGAGCATAAAGAAGGCTACGACCGTGCGCACGTACTCACCGAAGCCCGCCGACGTCCAGCGTCAGTGGTACGTCATCGACGCGACCGATGTCGTACTGGGCCGGCTGGCCAGCCACGTCGCGACCCTGCTCCGCGGCAAGCACAAGCCGATCTTCGCCAACCACGTCGACACCGGTGACTTCGTCATCGTCATCAACGCGGACAAGATCGCGCTGAGCGGCAACAAGCTCGAGCAGAAGAAGGCGTACCGTCACTCGGGCTACCCGGGCGGTCTGCGTTCCGTCAGCTACGGCGAGCTCATGGAGAAGCGGCCGGAGAAGGCCGTCGAGAAGGCCGTCAAGGGCATGCTGCCGAAGAACTCCCTGGGCCGGAAGATGGCGAAGAAGCTGAAGGTCTACGCGGGCTCCGAGCACCCGCACCAGGCCCAGCAGCCGGTGCCGTTCGAGATCAGCCAGATCGCCCAGTAAGTAGACCCGCGGGGGAGACCCCGGCGCCGAGTTTCGAAAGTAAGAGGAGAACCGTGGCTGAGCCCACCGGTGTCGAGACGGCCGTCGAGACGGCCGAGGTGGAGGACTTCTCCAGCGAGGAGTTCCCGTCCGAATACACCACCGAATCATCCGCCAGCGCTGACGCTCCCGTGCGCAAGCCCGTCACCACGGGCAACTCGTACGGCACCGGCCGCCGCAAGGAGGCGATCGCCCGCGTGCGCATCGTCCCCGGCACCGGCAAGTGGACGATCAACGGTCGTTCGCTGGACGTCTACTTCCCCAACAAGGTCCACCAGCAGATCGTCAACGAGCCCTTCGTGGTGCTCGGCGCCGAGGAGGCGTTCGACGTCATCGCGCGCATCGACGGCGGCGGCGTCACCGGCCAGGCCGGCGCGCTGCGCATGGGCCTGTCCCGCGCCCTTGCGGTGCTGGACGTCGAGGTCAACCGCCCGCCGCTGAAGAAGGCCGGCTTCCTCACCCGTGACGCCCGCGCCACGGAGCGGAAGAAGTACGGCCTCAAGAAGGCCCGCAAGGCTCCGCAGTACAGCAAGCGCTAAGTTGGCGCGCCTTTTCGGCACCGACGGGGTACGCGGGGTCGCGGGTCGCGACCTCACCGCGGAGCTCGCCATGGACCTCGCGGTCGCGGCGGCTCACGTCCTCGGCGATGCGGGCGCGTTCTCCGCTACCGGCCCCAGCCGTAAGAGCAGGCCGGTAGCGGTCGTAGGCCGGGACCCACGCGCCTCGGGGGAATTCCTCGAGGCCGCGGTGGTCGCCGGCCTCGCGGCGTCTGGAGTGGACGTGCTACGCCTCGGCGTGCTGCCCACCCCGGCCGTCGCCCACCTCACGGCCGCCCTCGGCGCCGACCTCGGCGTCATGCTGTCGGCGTCGCACAACCCGGCGCCCGACAACGGCATCAAGTTCCTGGCCCGCGGCGGCTTCAAGCTGTCCGACGCGGTCGAGGACGAGATCGAGCGGCGGCTGGGCGAGGAGTGGAGCTTTCCCGTCGGCTCGTCCGTGGGCCGCGTGCGCGACGCGTACGGCGAGGCCGACCGCTACATCTCCCACGTGCTGACCACGATGAGCACCACGCTCGACGGCCTGCGCATCGTGGTCGACTGCGCGCACGGCGCCGCCCACATGGTGGCGCCCGAGGCGCTGGTGCGCGCGGGAGCCAGGGTCGAGCCCATCGGCTCCAGGCCCGACGGGCTCAACATCAACGCCGGCCACGGCTCGACCCACCTGGACAAGCTGCAGCAGGTGGTCGTCTCGCGCGGGGCCGACCTGGGCGTGGCCTACGACGGCGACGCCGACCGCTGTCTCGCCGTCGACCACACCGGCGCGATCATCGACGGCGACCGCATCATGGCCGTCCTCGCCGCCGCCATGCACGACGAGGGCCTGCTGGCCAAGGACACCGTGGTCGCGACCGTGATGTCCAACCTCGGCTTCAAGCTCGCCATGCGCGAGGCCGGCATCACCGTGGTCGAGACCTCGGTGGGCGACCGCTACGTGCTGGAGCGCATGAAGGGCGATGGCTACAACCTGGGCGGCGAACAGTCGGGGCACGTCATCATGCTCGACCACGCCACCACCGGCGACGGCCTGCTCACCTCGCTCCACCTCCTGGGCGTGGTGGCCAAGACGGGCGTGCCGCTCAAGGAGCTGGCCTCGGTGATGACGCCCCTGCCGCAGATCCTGATCAACGTCAAGGACGTCGACAAGGGCAAGGCTTCCGTGGCCGAACTCGTCGCCGCCGTACACGAGGCGGAGGCCGAGCTGGGTGAGACGGGGCGGGTGCTGATCAGGCCGAGCGGCACCGAGCCGATGATCCGGGTCATGGTCGAGGCCGCGTCGGAGGAGCACGCCACCCAGGTGGCCGACCGCCTCGCCGACGTGGTGCGCAAGGCCTGCGTCTGATTCACGTCGGGTACGGCACTCGCTGCCGTACCCGACGCTCACGAGCGGGCCCTGAGCTGGGCGTCCCTGGCAGGCCAGATGCCGCAGGCAAGGCCCAGAGGTGCAGAGGGCTACTCGTCGCCTGTGAGGGAGAAGGTTCGCAGCCTGCGGCCCGCCCAGAAGACGGCCGCGACCGTGACGATGACCAGAGCCGGTACGGCGAAGCCGAGCGTCACGTCCGCCTTGAGGAACGCCGAATCGGAGATCTGGTCGGCGATCGACTTGGCCCACTGCTGGATCGAGAACCTGCGGGCGCCCGGGACGAACCCGCCCACCACGGTCTCCCACACCAGGGCGTAGATGATGCCGATGGCCACGGCGTGCCGCGTGAGGACGCCCAGCAGGAGGAAGACGGCGGCGTAGGCGATGCCGGCCAGCAGCGCCCCGAAGGCGAACCCGGTGGCGATGCCGTCCTCGTTGCTGACCAGGAGCCAGGCCGCCACGTACGTCGGGATCGCCCCGAACAAGGCCAGCAGCGACGCAGCCACCAGGAATTTCGTCCGGACGATGGTCGGGCGGGAGATCGGCTTGGACAGCAGGTGGATGATCGTGCCGTCGTCGATCTCCGGGGCGATGACCCCCGTGCCCGCGATCAGGCCCAGCAGGGGCAACATCGTGTTGATGGCGAAGTTGTCCATCAGCAGCATGGCCGAGCGCTGACCCGTCTCGCCGAACAGGCGCAGCAGCACCGCCAGGGCGATGAGGCCCAGCGGCAGCACCAGCAGCAGGATGATGCGCCGGCGGCCCAGCAGGGCGCGGTAGGTGATACCCGCCACCACGGTGTTCATCGCCTCACTCCGTTCGGCAGCTCGGTCGCCTCGGTGCCGTGGTTCCTCCGGACGCCGCTCCCTCGCGGGTGCGGTGTCTCACCACGATGGAGGAGCGCCGGGGTTGTGGATGGTCGCCGGTGCATCAGGTGCTCCTGGTGATGAGGTAGGAGAAGACGCTTTCCAGGTCCTCGTCCGCGGGGGAGATCTGGTGCAGGTGTACGCCCTCCTCCTTCGCGACCCGGGGGAGGAGCCGGGCGAAGCGGCGGAACTCGGTGGCCTGGACCTCCAGGCCGTCCGGGCGCAGGGTGATGCCGCCGGCCGAGGCGTCGCGGATGAGGGCGGCGGCGAGTTTCCTGTCGTCGCTCGAACGGATCATGAACAGGTGCGGCCGGTCGGTCATCAGGCGGCGGATCTCGCGGAAGTTGCCCGACGCCGCGTGGCGGCCAGCCACCAGGACCTCGATGTGCTGGGCGACCCGTTCGACCTCCTCCAGGATGTGGGAGCTGAACAGGATGGTCTTGCCGCCGGCGCCCATGGAGCGGATGAGGTCCATCAGCTGGAGGCGCTGGCGGGGGTCCATGCCGTTGAACGGCTCGTCGAGCAGCAGCACCGGTGGGTCGTGGACGAGCGCCGCGGCGACCTTGACGCGCTGGCGCATGCCTTTGGAGTACGTCTCGACGCGGCGGTCCTTCGGCTCCTCCATCTCGACGGTGGCCAGGGCCTTGCGGGCGGCCTGCTCGGGGTCGGGCAGGCCGTGGAGCCTGGCGGCGGAGAGCACGAACTGCCAGCCGGTCAGGAAGCCGTACACGCCCTCCCGTTCCGGGACTAGGCCGATATTTCGGTAAATGTGGTGGTTCTTCCAGACCGTGGTCCCGTCCAGCGTGACCGTGCCGCCGGACGGCGCGAGGAAGCCGGCCATCATGTGCAGGAGCGTCGACTTGCCCGCGCCGTTGGGCCCGAGCAGCCCGGTGACGCCGGGGCCGATGGTCATCGTCACGTCGTTGACCGCCACCACGTTGCCGTACCAGCGGGAGACCTGCGAGAGCTCGATCTTCATCGCGCGGCCGCCTTCCTGTAACGCAGCGCGAGGGCGCCCAGCCCGGCGCAGATCAGTACGACGAGGATCGCCGCCGAGGCGGGACCGTTCGGGTAGTCGCCCTCGATGGAGTGGGGCGGCGTGCCGAAGACCCAGGACTGTACGGAGTCGACCAGCCAGAACGGGTTCATCAGCCACGCCCACGCCGCCTGCGCCTCGTTGCCGGTCTCGGCCAGCGTGCCGTAGACCACCGGGACCGCCGCGAACGACAGCAGGTAGACGGTGATCACCGAGGCCACGCCGAGCCCGCGCCGGGGCGTGAACGAGGCCAGCGCCAGGCCGAAGGACGACAGGAGCAGCGCCAGGAAGAGTGTCATGGTCATGGCGCCGGCGTACTCGCCGGTGGCGGGCGGGCCGGGGAGGTCGATCACGAGTTCGCCGACGTACATGAGGGTGAGCGGCACCGCGATCAGCAGGAACAGGGACGCGGTCATGGCGGCCACCTTGGCGCCGACGTACTCGACGACCGCCACGGGACGTGACAGGTAGAGCGGCAGCACGCGGTAGCGCAGGTCGGGGGCGACGACGGTGGGGGCCTGCGCGGCCAGGAAGATCGCCACCACGGCCTGCATGATGACGGCGTAGGCGCTGTAGGCGATCTCGCTTCTCTGGATCAGGGCCATCAACGCGATGTTCACGATCGCGGGGATCAGCATGATGGCGGCCAGGGAGAACGGCATGATCTTGCTGCGCATCGGCCGGCCGAGGCCGAAGACGCCGCGCAGGCTGTGCAGGGCCAGCGCTCTGGTGGCGTAGCCGCGGCCGAGCCTGGGGCCGTCGTAGTGCCGGTAGCCGATGTCGTAGATCTCAGACACGGGTGTTCTCCTCCCGGAAGACGTCCTCGATGCGGTGACGTCCCTGCTCCAGGCGGATGAGGCAGAGGTCCAGGTCGACGGCGGCGTCGCGGATGGCGTCGTACGTCTCCGGCCCGAGCACCTTCACCACCAGCATGCGGCCCTGCGGCGAGACGGTCTGGCCGTCGCTCGTCAGGCGGGAGGTCAGCGCGTCGAGGCCCTCGTCGACCTCGACCGTGACGGTCTGCGTGGCCTGGGTGAACTCGCCGATCGCCGAGGAGCGCAGCAGCCGCCCGCCGTCGATGACGATCACGTGGTCGCAGATGCGCTCCAGCTCGCCCAGCAGGTGGGAGGTGACGAGCACGCTGATGCCGAACTCGGTGCCGATGCGCCGGATCAGCGTCAGCATCTCGTCGCGGCCGCGTGGGTCGAGCCCGTTGGTGGGCTCGTCCAGAAAGATCAGCTTCGGGTCGTGGACCAGGGCCTGGGCCAGTTTGACGCGCTGCTTCATGCCGGTGGAGTAGCCCCCGACGGGTCGGTAGCGCTCTTCTGCCAGGCCGACGTGGCGCAGGACGTCGGCGGCCCGCTCGCGGGCCGCCGTGCGCGGCAGCCCGGACATCCGGGCCAGGTGGACGACTAACTCGGTGGCGGAGACGTCGGGCGGAAGACACTCGTGCTCGGGCATGTAGCCGACGAGCCTGCGGATCTCCGCGCCCTGCGCGGTGACGTCGAGATCGAGCACCCGCGCGCTGCCGCCGGACGGCGGCAGCAGGCCGAGCAGGATCTTGATCAGTGTCGACTTGCCCGCGCCGTTCGCCCCGACCAGGCCGGTCACACCGGACCCCACGGTGACGGAGAGCTGATCGACCGCCGTGACGGTGGGAAAGCGCTTGGTCAGCCCCTCGGTGGCGAGGATGTGCATGTGCCGGACACTACCGGGCAGATCAGCGCTGTGGCCTCGTTCACACGGATGAACGACGTCCTACTTGAGGCCAGAATTTGCGCTGGACCGCCAGGGTGACGGTGCCCGCGACGATCATGCCGGCCACGTTCATCGACAGTTGCGACACCGAGCCCGCGACCTGCGACCACTGGCCGAGTGCGAGCGCGACGGCCAGGTAGCCGGCGGCCGGCACCGTGGTGACCGAGATGAACACGCCGATCAGGGCCGTCGACTTGCCCGCCGTGATCGACAACACCCCGGCCACGCCCGCGAGCAGCGCCACGATGAACGACCACCGGTCGGGGGTGACGATGAACCTGACCTCCTCGCCGGTGGCGAGGTCGCCGGGGCCGATCCAGCCGAGCCAGTGAGAGACGAGGGCGCAGGCGAAGGTGACGGCGATCGCCACCGCGAACCCCGTGAACAACGTGCGCAGCGCGTGCACGACCAGCCGCCACCTGCCGCGCAGCAGCCCGAAGCAGACGGCCGCGACCGGGCCGAACTCCGGGCTGAGCACCATCCCGCCGATGATCAGGATGAGGGAGTCCTGGAGTACGCCGATGCCCGCCAGCTGCGTGGCGATGGCGAGGAAGACCAGGAACGCCCACGTGACACCCGACTCGCCCTGCACGCGGTGCGCGAACTCCTCCCAGATGACCGCGTCGTCGGGCTCGCCCGGCGCCTCCTCGACCGCCTCGTCGGCCGTCTTGGACAACGACAGGTCGACGTGCTCGATGGCGATCGAGCCCTCCTCCTCCAGCCACTTGAGCCGGCCCAGCACCTCGTTGGCCCCCTCCCTGGCGGTGTCGCAGAGGATCACGTCGCCGCTCGGCAGGCGGGCCGCCCCGGCGAGGACGACGATGTTGGTGACGCCGGGGCAGTCCTCCAACACCGCCGTCACCTCCTCGGCGTGTGAGGGCGGGCTGATCAGCCGTAGGTGCAGCATCCGGCCATTGTCGTCGATCGGACGTTGACGGGCTTTTGACCGGCGCACGCGAGGGTTCCTCGCATGTGCCGCTTCAACTGCCACGATCAGGGTGAGGAGTGCTGGTTCGCCGGCATCGACGACCAGGAGTGCGGGGGCAGGTTCGCACGCTTCGTGTTCGAGGAGGCGTTCAGGTCTGGCGGAGCCGTACGCGTTGCACCGAGTGATCGGCGGCCTTCTTGAGCACGAGGTCGGCGCGGCCTCTGGTGGGGGCGATGTTCTCGACGAGGTTACGTTCGTTGATGTCGCGCCAGACGTTGACCGCGAACTCCGTGGCCTCGTCGTACGACAGTTCCGCGATGTGCCGGAAGTACGACTTCGGGTCCTCGAAGGCGGTCCGGCGGAGCTTGTGGAAACGTTCGACGTACCAGGTGCGGATGTACTCGACCTTGGCGTCGACGTAGATGGAGAAGTCGAAGTAGTCGTTGACGGCGAGGGAGGTGGGAGGGGCGGGCTGGAGGACGTTCAGGCCCTCGATGATCAAGATGTCCGGACTTTTCACGGTTTGGTGGGCGCCGGGGACGATGTCGTACTCGAGGTGGCTGTAGACGGGCGCCCGCGTCTCCGCGGCCCCGGCCTTGACCTCCGCCACGAACCTGACCAGCGCCCGCCGGTCATAGCTCTCAGGGAAGCCCTTGCGGTGCATGATGCCCTTCTGCTCGAGCACCGCGTTCGGGTAGAGGAAACTGTCGGTGGTGATCAGCTCCACGTGCATGTGCTCGGGCCAGCGGGCGAGAAGGGTGTGCAACAACCGCGCCGTCGTCGACTTGCCGACCGCGACGCTGCCTGCGATGCCCAGGATGTACGGCACGCGCTGTTCGTCACGCCCGAGGAAGGCGCTCAGCACGCTGCTGCGTTGTTTGGACCCGGTGAAGTGCAGGTTCAGCAGCCGGGTCAGCGGGAGGTAGATGTCGGTGACTTCGGTCAGGTCGATGGGGTCGTCGACGCCGCGCAGCTCTTCCAGCTCGTCTGCGGTGAGAGTCAAGGGCGTGTTCTTGCGGAGCTCGCTCCACTGCTCCCTGCTCAGTTCCACGTAGCCGTTGTTCACCTAGGCAGCGTAGCGATCGGCGAAAGAGCGGATCTTGGCGGGGCGCGGACCGGCTGTCCACAGGGTGTGGACAGCGGCCGCAGATCAGCGCCGAATCCGGTATGCGAAGGTTTGCCGGGGGTTACTGTTGCGGCGGGAGGCTTTCGTGGACCGTCGTCGTTTCATCACCAGCGTGATCGCCACAGCCGGAATCGCGGGCCCCTTCGCCGGGGTGGCCTGCGCGGGCGCTCAGGGAGGGGTGAAGCCGGTCCGCGCGTACGGGCCGCTGCGTTCCGCGCGGGACCTGCGTGACGGCAAGGTACGGCTGCACCTGCCCGACGGGTTCAGATACCGCTCGTTCAGCCCCGCGGGTGCGACGTTCAGCGACGGCTCGGCCGTGCCCGGCAGGCACGACGGCATGGCCGCCTTCGCCGGGCCGAGGGGCAGCGCCGTACTGGTCCGCAACCACGAGGTCAACGGCCCCGTCGGCGCGTTCGGCGACAAGGGCAGGGCCTACGACCCCATGGCAGGAGGCGGCACCTCGACGCTGCAGGTCACCCGCTACGGCGAGGTGATCAGAAGCGGTCCCTCGCTCAGCGGCACCATGATGAACTGCTCCGGCGGCCCCATGTCATGGGGCGCATGGGTGACGTGCGAGGAGACGGTCAACGGCCCCGACGTGGGCGACGACTTCTCCGGCGGCGACAACTCCAAGCTCACCCGCCCGCACGGCTACATCTTCGAGGTGCCGCTCCGGCACCCGGCCGACGCCCGGCCGATCAGGTCGGCCGGACGTTTCCCGCACGAGTCGGCGGCCTTCGACCCCTCCACGGGCGCGATCTACCTCACCGAGGACAACTTCGGCTTCCCGTCGGGCTTCTACCGCTATCTCCCGCCCAGGCACCCCGCCGTGGCCGGGCGCCTGCTCGACGGCGGCAGGTTGCAGATGCTCGCCGTCAAGGGTGCCAGGCACAAGGACCTGTCCACGGGCCAGGAGCCGGGCGTCTCCTACGCCGTCACGTGGGTGGACATCGACGACCCCGACCCCCGCTTCACGGGCACGCCCTCCAACGACGAGGCCGTCCAGGCCGTGGGCCGGCAGGGCAGGGAGGCCGGCGCGGCGATCTTCTCCCGGCTGGAGGGCGCGGTCTACCACCAGGGGACGGTCTACTTCGTCTCGACCCAGGGCGGGGCCACCGCGTCCGGCGACACCCCGCCCGACGGGTTCGGCAAGGGACGGGGACAGGTCTGGGCGTACGAGACGTGGAGCCACCGGCTCAAGCTCGCCTACGAGTCGCCGCGCTCGGAGGTGCTCGACCTGCCCGACAACGTGACGGTCAGCCGCCGCGGCACGCTGGTGTTGTGCGAGGACGGCGACGGCGCCAACTTCCTGCGCGGGCTCACCAGGTCGGGGGAGATCTTCGACTTCTGCCGTCTGGAGCCGATCCCCGGAGACGCCGGGGCCGAGTTCGCCGGCTCCACGTTCGGACCGGGCGGTCACACGCTCTACGTCAACGTCCAGGCCGAACACGGCATGTCGATCGCCATCTGGGGACCATGGGAGAAGGGGCTGTTCTAGGCTTGGTGCGGTGATCGTGGGCATCGGGGTGGACATCGTGGACATTTCCCGCTTCGAGGCGACGCTCCGCCGCACGCCGCGGTTGCGCGAGCGGTTGTTCACCGAGGCCGAGCGGCCGCTGCCGGTGCAGTCGCTGGCGGCCAGGTTCGCCGCCAAGGAGGCCGTGGCCAAGGCGCTCGGCGCTCCCCGAGGGCTGGGGCACCAGGAGGCGGAGGTCTGCTGCGACGACCTCGGCAAGCCCGAACTCGTGATCACCGGGCGGGCCGCGGAGGTGGCGCACGAGCTCGGGGTCAGACGCTGGCACCTGTCACTCAGCCATGACGCGGGCGTCGCCGTGGCTTACGTGATCGCGGAGGGATAACTTCGGATCATGCGCACCGCCTACACCGCCGAACAGATCCGTGGCGCCGAGCACGCGCTCATGGCCCTCCTGCCGGAGGGCACGCTGATGCAGCGGGCCGCGTGGGGGCTCGCCGCCGTCTGCGCCGACCTCCTCGGCCGCGTGTACGGCAAGCGCGTCGTGCTCCTCGTCGGCAGCGGCGACAACGGCGGCGACGCCCTCTACGCGGGCGAACGGCTGGCCCGGCGCGGGGCCCGGGTGGGCGCCGTGCCGGCCGGGTCCAAGATCCACGAGGCGGGCCTGTCGGCGTTCAGGCGGGCGGGCGGCCGGGTCGTCGACCGGGCGGCGATCGACGACGCGGACCTGATCATCGACGGGCTGGTCGGCATCGGGGCGGCGGGGGCGTTGCGGGAGCCGTACGCGGAGCTGGCGGTCCGGGCGAACGCCGCCCGCGGCGCGATCGTCGCGGTCGACGTGCCGAGCGGGGTCGACGCGAGCAGCGGCCAGGTGCCCGGCGCGGCCGTGCGGGCCAAGGCGACCGTGACGATGGGGGCGTACAAGACCGGGTTGCTCGTCGATCCCGGCGCGGCCTGCGCGGGCCGGGTCGAGCTGATCGACATCGGGCTCGGCGACCACCTGCCCGATCCCGACGTGGCGGCCCTGACCGGTGGCGACGTCGACCTGCTGCTGCCGCGGCCGGCCCACGAGTCGGACAAGTACCGCAGGGGAGTCGTGGGGATCGCGGCGGGCAGCGACCTGTACACCGGCGCCGCCGTGCTCGCCGTGGGCGGCGCGCTGCGCGCGGGCGCGGGCATGGTGCGCTACGCGGGGACGCACGCGCCGGTCGCGCAGGTGCGCAGGCACTGGCCGGAGGCGGTCGTCACCGAGCTGGACCGGCCCTCGATCGAGGGCGTCGGGCGGGTGCAGGCGTGGGTGCTCGGGCCGGGACTCGGCACCGACGACCGGGCGCACGAACTGGCGGCCAGGGTGCTGGCCTCCACCGTGCCCGTCCTGATCGACGCCGACGGGCTGACGCTGGTGGCCAGGGACCGGTCGTTGCTGCGCCGCGGCGCGCCCGTGCTCATCACCCCGCATGCGGGCGAGCTGGCGCGGCTGATCAGGGCCGAGCGCGACGACATCGAGGCGGCCCGGCTGGAGTACACCCGCAGGGCGGCGGCGGAGCTGGGCGTGACCGTGCTGCTCAAGGGCTCGACCACGGTGGTGGCGGAGGACGCGCGGCCGGTACGGGTCAACGTCACCGGCTCGCCGTGGCTGGCCACAGGAGGCACGGGCGACGTGCTGTCCGGGGTGGCGGGCTCGCTGCTCGCCCAGGGGCTGAGCTGCTACGACGCGGCGTCCTGCGGGGCCTACCTGCACGGGCTGGCCGGGCGGCTGGCCGCCCGCGGCGCGCCGCTGACGGCGGCCGACGTGGCCGGCGCCGTCCCCGAGGCCATCCGCGCGGTGAGCGGCGCCACGGCCTGAGCGTGCGACCCGGTGGCGAAAGTCTTCGCCGCCGAGGTCGGGAGGGGTGAAAATCGCGCTCGACCACGTACGTGACCTGCCACACTGGAAGGATGTACTCCCCGATGGCCACGCCCGCGCAGGCTCGGGTCGACCTGGCCGCGATCAGGCACAACGTGGCCCTGCTCAAGGAGCGGGCCGGCGGCGCGGAGCTGATGGGCGCCGTCAAGGCCGACGCCTACGGTCACGGCCTGGTGCCCGCGTCCGAGGCGGTCCTGGAGGGAGGCGCGAGCCGGCTCGGCACCGCGTTCGTCAGGGAGGCGCTCGCGCTGCGCGAGGCCGGCGTGACGGCGCCGATCCTGTCCTGGCTCGTCACCTCGGGAGAGCCGCTCGACGAGGCGCTGCGGGCCGACGTCGAGCTGTCGGCCTCCGACGAGGGCATGCTCGGCGAGATCGCCGCCGCCGCACGGCGCACCGGCCGCACCGCGAAGCTGCACCTGGAGGCCGACACCGGCATGAGCAGGGGCGGCTGCCCGGCCGCCGCCTGGCCGGCGCTGCTGGCGGGGGCGCTGCGGCTGCAGGCCGAGGGCGTCATCGAGATCGCCGGTCTCTGGTCCCACTTCGCCTGCGCCGACATCCCCGGCCATCCGTCGATCGCGCGGCAGCTGGAGGCGTTCGAGGCGGCGCTGAAGCTCGCCGAGCAGGCGGGCGCGGCCGGCTCTCACGTGATCAGGCACATCGCCAACTCCGCCGCCACCGTGACGCTGCCCGAGGCCCGCTACGACCTGGTCAGGCCCGGCATCGCCCTCTACGGCCTGAGCCCCGTGCCCGAGCTGGGCGACTTCGGCCTCAGGCAGGCCATGACGCTGGTGGCCCAGGCAGGGCTGGTCAAGCGGGTCCCCGAGGGCTCCGGAGTGTCCTACGCCCACCTCTACGTCACCGAGCGCGAGACGACGCTCGCCCTCGTGCCGCTCGGATACGCCGACGGCGTTCTGCGGCACGCGACGGGTGAGGCGGAGGTCCTCGCGGGCGGGCGGCGCAGGACGATCGCCGGCCGGGTGTGCATGGACCAGTTCATGATCGACATGGGCGACGACCCTCTGTCGGCCGGAGACGAGATCGTGCTGTTCGGGCCGGGCGACAGGGGCGAGCCGACCGCTCAGGAGTGGGCGGATACTCTCGGCACGATCACGCATGAGATCGTGACCAGGATCGGTTCGCGTGTGCCGCGGGTCTACCAGCACAGGGCCCGGGGCACCTCGCGGCGGGCATGAGCGGGAGAAGGGTCGGGGAGATGACGACGACAAGACGGCGCAGGGTAGGGATCGCCGGCGCGCTCGTCGGTGCGGCTTCCGCCGGTGTCGCGGCGGCGGCGCTGGCCAAGCGCTACGCGGTCGGCCGCATCAGGTTGCGCCCCGATGACGAGGCGAGCGAGCCGTTCGGCGAGTTGCGGGGCAGGGAGCGCACGCTCGTCACCTCCGACGGCAAGGCCCTGCACGTCGAGATCGACGGCCCCGACGACGCGCCGCTGACCGTCGTCTTCTGCCACGGCTACTGCCTCAGCCTGGAGTCCTGGCACTACCAGCGCAAGGACCTGCGGGAGAACTACCGGCTCGTGCTGTGGGACCAGCGCTCCCACGGCCGCTCGCAGCGCGGCGGCTCCGACGACAGCACGATCGACCGGCTGGGCGACGACCTGGCCGAGGTGATCGACGCCTACGTGCCCGGCCCCTGCGTGCTCGTGGGCCACTCCATGGGCGGCATGACGATCATGGCGCTGGCCGACCGCC
Organism: Nonomuraea mesophila; assembly: GCF_004352805.1. Lineage (NCBI taxonomy): Bacteria > Bacillati > Actinomycetota > Actinomycetes > Streptosporangiales > Streptosporangiaceae > Nonomuraea > Nonomuraea mesophila. Next base: position 12,317 of record NZ_SMLD01000119.1, on the reverse strand, counting down.
ATCCCGGGTTGTTCGGCGAGAAGATCCGCGCGGCCGCGCTCGTCGCGACCTCGGCGGGCAAGCTGGCCGAGATCACCCTCGGCCTGCCCGCGCTGCTGTCCAAGGTCGTGCACAAGATGGCCCCCACCACGGTGTCGTTGCTGGGCAAGCGCGGCGCGCTGGTCGACCGCACCCGCAACGTGGGCAGCGACATCGCCTTCCTCATCACCCGCTACATGGGCTTCGGTGACTCCAGGAACGTCAGCCCGACCCTGGTCGACTTCGCCGAGTCCATGATCAGGGCGACGCCGACCGAGGTGGTCGCCGACTTCTACCCCGCGCTGATGAACCACGACAAGCTCTCCGCGCTGCACGTGCTCGACCCGGTGCCCACCGCGATCCTGGTGGGCGACGGCGACTGGCTGACCCCGCCCGAGCACAGCAGGGCGATCGCGGCCGCGCTGCCCAAGGCGCAGCTCACCGAGGTGCCCGACACCTCCCACCTGATCCAGCTGGAGCGTCCGGGCATCGTCAACGACGCGCTGCGCGACCTGGTGAAGAGGGTGGAGCTCTAGTGCGGCTGGCCACCCCGGAGGACATGCGCGCCTACGGCGCCCGCCTGGCCGCGCGGCTGCGCCCCGGAGACCTGCTCGTCCTGTCAGGCCCGCTCGGCGCCGGCAAGACCACGCTCGTGCAGGGCATCGCGGAAGGGCTCAAAGTACGCGGCCCGATCACCTCGCCCACGTTCGTGATCGCCAGGGTGCACCCGTCGCTGCGCGGGGGGCCGCCGCTCGTCCACGTCGACGCCTACCGGCTGGGCGGCGACCTGGAGGTGGACGACCTCGACCTGGACGCCTCGCTGGAGGAGTCGGTCACCGTCGTCGAATGGGGTGAGGGGCTCGTGGAGGGCCTGGCCGACGACCGGCTGGAGATCCACATCGACCGCGAGGCGGGCGACGAGGCCCGCGTCGTGACCCTGCGCGGCGTGGGCGGGCGATGGGCCGACACGCCGTCTGAGCCGCCGGAAGAGTAAAACGGCGGTCAAGCTCCGGCAATACTGGCACCCTTGACGTACCCGGGCGATGATGGAAATCATGATCGTTGGCTAGGGTTCGCCCAGAATTTCTGGGTATCAGGAGGGGCGACGTCCATCTCTTTGGTGGATGCTGGGGTGCAAGACGGCAAAGTGGGGTGCGGCCGGTGCTCAGGGACAGGCGAGTCGCGTACGCGGGAGCCATCGTCATTCTCGGTCTGACCGGCTGCACAGCCTCGGCCGAAGCGGATCCGACAACGACACCCACCCCCACGGCGAGCGGCACCACCGCGGCCCCGACGGCCAGCGGCAGCCCGAGCGCCAGTGCGGCCAGGCAGACCATCTCGGTGCAGCTCAACCCCGACCGCGTCACCGCGGGCGAGACGTCCACGGTGTGGATCCTCGCCAACTGCCCGGTCCCGACCGGCGGGCCCGCCCACACCGGCACGGCCACGTCCAAGGCGTTCATCAACGGCGTCACGCTCAACCCGGTCCCCGCGGCGTCGGTCACCCCCACCCCGACCGCCTCGCCGGCCAACGGCTCGCCCTGGGTGCGCGGCGAGGCCCAGGTCTCCGGTACGGTCCGGCGCGGCAGCTACCGTGTCGACGTCAAGTGCGACGGCACCAACGACATGGGCAGGGCCACGCTCAGGGTCGTCAGGGCCGAGCCCGACGACGACCCGACCGGCGTGCCCACCAAGGCGCCCAAGGCGGGCGGCGGCGGCACGTACGCGAAGGACGCCGGCGACGAGTCGTCGATCCCGCTCGGCCCCGTCGGCGCGCTGATCGCACTGGCGCTGGCCGCAGGCGTCGGCATAGCGGTCAAGCGCCGTAAGGCATAGACCATGGCCCGTCCAGGACGGGTGGTGCTCGCGGGCGCCGTGACGGGACTGCTGCTGGTCGCGTTCGGCAACAACCTCAAGACCGGCACCACCCCCGCGAAAGCCGTCGTCCCGGAGAGCATCGACATCCCGTCGATCGACGTCGAGGCCCCGCTGATGGAGCTCGACCTGCTGAAGAACGGCGAGGTCGAGCTGCCGCCCTACGAGAAGCCCAAGATGGCCGGCTGGTTCACCGGCAGCGCCGTGCCGGGGGAGAAGGGCGCCTCGGTCATCATCGGCCACGTCGACACCAAGACGGAGCCCGCCGTGTTCTACAAGCTGCGGAACTTACGCAAGGGCGAGACCGTCAAGGTGGAACGCAGCGACGGCAAGACGGTGACGTTCAAGGTGGACGGCGTCGAGCAGGTGCACAAGGACAAGTTCCCCGCCAAGCGGGTCTACGTCGAGGACGGCCTGAAGCTGGTCACCTGCGGCGGAAAATTCGACTACGCCAAGGGCGAATACCTGGACAACATCATCGTGTACGCGTCCCCCGCCTGAAACCGGTTGCGCCCTCCGGGATGATGAAGACATGAACGCGGAGAGCAACCCGCCCGCGTCCGGCGTCCGGGTGCCATGGCACGACGTGCACCCGCCGGTGCGCGCGGCGGTCGAACGGTTCCTCGGCGGGCCCGTGGCCGAGGCGACGACGCAGCCCGGCGGCTTCTCGCCGGCCGCCGCCGTACGCCTGCGCACCGAAGGCGGCAGGCGGGCGTTCGTCAAGGCCGTCGGCCCCGAGCCGAACGCCGATTCCGTACGCATCTACCAGGACGAGCTGAGGATCACCGCCGCGCTCCCCGCGGACGTGCCCGCCCCCCGCCTGCTGACGGGCATCGAGCTGGACGGCTGGGTGGCGCTGGTCTTCGAGGACGTCGACGGCGCGCATCCCGAGCTGCCGTGGCGGCGCGACCAGCTCGACCGGGTGCTGGCCGCCCTCGACGAGCTGTCGGCCGCGCTCACCCCCTCCCCGATCGACCTGCCGCGGATCGGCACCACGTTCGGCTCGTCGTTCGACGGGTGGCGCAGGCTGCTCGGCGAGGACACGACCGGCCTCGACCCGTGGGCGCTGCGCCACCTCGACGCGCTGGCCGGGCTGGAGTCGGGCTGGGTCGCCGCCGCGGCGGGAAACACCCTGGTCCACGCCGACGTGCGGGCCGACAACATCCTGCTCACCGACGACCGGGTCCACTTCGTCGACTGGCCGTGGGCCTGCCTGGGCGTGCCCTGGTTCGACCGGGTGGGCCTGCTGCCGTCGGTCGGGATGCAGGGCGGGCCGCCCCCGTACGAGCTGTTCACCGATCCCGATCCCGCCGTCACCGCGGTGGTCGCGGCCGTGGCCGGCTACCTCGTCCGTCACGGCCGGCTGCCCGGCCCGCCGGGCCTGCCCACGGTCAGGGCGTTCCAGCGGGCGCAGGGCGTGGTGGCGCTCGACTGGCTGCGGCGGCGTACGGGCTGGGCCTGACGGCCCTCCCACGGCCCTGTGGGGGCGTACGGGCTTGTGCCGGCTTACGGCCGGGAGAGACCCTGGCGGCGGGTACGCTAAACAGTCGTGCTGGTCCTGGCCTTTGATACCGCGACACCCGCCGTCACCGCCGCCCTCCACGACGGGGAGCGGGTGCTCGCCGAGTCGACGACGATCGACGCCCGGCGCCATGGTGAGCTGCTCGCCCCCGCCGTCCAACGGGTCCTGGCCGAGTCGGGAGTCTCGGTGCGCGACGTCACGGCCGTCGTGGCGGGCAGCGGTCCCGGGCCCTACACCGGGCTGCGGGTCGGCCTGATGACCGCGCAGGGGTTGTCCACCACGCTGGGCGTGCCCTCCTACGGCGTGTGCACGCTCGACGCGCTCGCCTTCGGCAGCGGTCTGTCGGAGCCGTTCCTGGTGGCCACCGACGCGCGGCGCAAAGAGGTGTTCTGGGCGCGCTATGCCGACCTGCGCACCCGGGTCGAGGGGCCGTTCGTCAACCGGCCCGCCGAGGTGCCGGTGGAGGGGCTGCCGGTCGTGGGAGCCGGTGCCGCGCTTTATCCCGACATATTGGGAGAGCTGAGTGGCGAGTCCCCCTACCCGAGCGCCGGGGCGCTGGCCGCGCTCGCGGCCGAGCGGCTCACCGAGGGCGTCCCGCTCGACCCGCCCCGCCCGATCTACCTGCGCAGGCCCGACGCCGTGGTGCCGGGCGCGCCGAAGAGGGTGACGGCGTGAGGCTCAGGCTGATGACCGAGGCCGACCTGCCGGCGGTCATGGCGATCGAACAGGCCACGTTCCCGCTCGACGCCTGGAGCGAGGGCATGATGCGCGGCGAACTGGCCGACATGCCGCGCTCGCGCCACTACGTGGTGGCCCTGGTCGACGACGAGATCGTGGCCTACGCCGGGCTCGCCGCCGCGGCCGACCAGGCCGACGTCCAGACCATCGCCGTGCTGGAGAAACACCAGGGCACCGGCGTCGGCAGCGCGATGCTCACCGAACTGCTGGCCGAGGCCCACCGCAGGGGAGCGCGCGAGATCTTCCTCGAAGTACGCGCCGACAACGCACGCGCGCAGACGGTTTACCGGCACTTCGGGTTCGAGGAGATCGGCACCCGCCGCCGCTACTACGACGACGGCACCGACGCGATCATGATGAGAAGGAAGCTTGATGGCTGACGAACCGCTGGTCCTGGGGATCGAGACCTCTTGCGACGAGACCGGCATCGGCATCGTCAGAGGCCACACCCTGCTGGCCAACACCATCGCCTCCAGCATGGACGAGCACGCGAGGTTCGGCGGCGTGGTGCCCGAGGTCGCCTCGCGCGCCCACCTGGAGGCCATGACGCCGACCGTGGAGGCGGCGCTGTCAGAGGCCGGGCTCGCGTTCTCCGACATCGACGCCGTCGCCGTGACCGCCGGCCCGGGGCTCGCCGGCGCGCTGCTGGTCGGGGTCGCCGCGGCCAAGTCCTACGCGCTCGGCCTCGGCGTGCCCCTCTACGGCGTCAACCACCTGGCCGCCCACGTCGCCGTCGACCAGCTGGAGCACGGGCCGCTGCCCAAGCCGTGCGTCGCGATGCTCGTCTCGGGCGGCCACTCGTCGCTGCTGCTCGTGCCCGACGTCGCCGAAGACGTGATCTCGCTCGGCTCCACCGTGGACGACGCGGCCGGTGAGGCGTTCGACAAGGTGGCGCGCGTGCTGGGGCTGCCCTTCCCCGGCGGGCCGCACATCGACAGGGCCGCCCGCGAGGGCTCCGGCGAGGCGATCGCCTTCCCCCGCGGCAAGCTCGACGACGGCACGCTCGACTTCTCCTTCTCCGGGCTCAAGACGGCCGTGGCGCGCTGGGTCGAGGCCCGCGAGGCGTCAGGGCAGGCCGTGCACGTGCCCGACGTGGCCGCCTCGTTCCAGGAGGCCGTGGTCGACGTACTGACCCGCAAGGCGCTGCAGGCGTGCCGGAAATATGGGGTGGACGACCTGCTGATCGGCGGCGGTGTGGCGGCCAACTCCCGGCTGCGCGCGCTGGCGCGGGAGCGGTGCGAGGCGGCCGGCGTGCGCCTGCGGGTGCCGCGGCCGGGGCTCTGCACCGACAACGGCGCCATGGTCGCGGCCCTCGGGTCCGACCTGGTCGCGGCCGGAGTCACGCCTTCGACCCTGGAGATCCCGGCCGACTCCTCGCTGCCGATCACGACGGTGCACGTCTGAGAGCCGACTCCCGGATCAGAGCGTGGACAGGACGCGGGCGAACGCGGCGTAGGTCGGCGTGCCAGGCTGTCGATCCAGCACGGCGAAGCGAACGTGGTCGAAACGGTTGCGCGTGACCAGCGCCCGGCCGAACGTGTCGGCGACCAGCCGGGGCTCGTTGCCGAACACCCCGCACCCCCACGCTCCGAGCACCAGCCGGCGGTGGCCATGGGCCTGCGCCACGTCGAGCACACGAACCGTCCGTTGCCACAGCGCGGCCGGTATGCTGCCCGCGACCTGCGGCTGGTTGCGCGCGATGGCCCGTGCGTTGGGCGCGGCCGCGGTCAGGAACGCCACGCGGTACGGCTCGTCGAGCAGTCGGCCCTTGTCGTCGCGGAAGACCGGCACACCGGGTGAATAGATGATCCGGTCGCTGTAGCGCAGGTCGCCTTGGGCGCGGTGGTAGGCGTAGAACAGCGGGACAGCGGTGAGGCAGGCGTACAGCGCCGATGCCCTGGCCAGGCTCTCCTCCTGCGCCTGGGCGCCGTTGAGGAACCCGCCGCCGGGGTTCTTGGCCGAGGCGAAGACCAGGCAGGCCACATCGCCGCCGTCGCCCGCCATGGCCCGGGCCGCCTGCAGGGCGGACTCATTCGTGACCTCGATGCGAGGACCCGGCATCTCCTGCTCGGCCTCCGCATCGCACAGGGCCGTGTCCAGGTCGTCCTCGGGAAGGTGAAGCCGGGTGCCCGCGACAGCCTGGGCGACGTCGTCGGCGAGAGACACCCACTGGCCACCTGGCGAGGTGTAACCCCCGTGTTCGACGATAGCGACCGTGTCCTGTGCGATCGCGCGTAGTCGGGTACTCATGATCCGCATGGTGACATCGAGACGATCCCCGTCGCGAGGGATTTATCCCGGGGTGAACCGCGCCGATCTCCGGAGGGGCCGTACGTGGGGCGCGGGCAGGCCGGAGCACGCCCGCGCGAGCGGTCAGTCTTTCGCCCTGGTCGGGCGTAGCAGGGCCTCGGCCAGCGCCAGCATGGTCTCCTCCAGGGCCCCGAGCCGCTTGTTGAGGTCGTCGGCGGCGGGCCGGACGATGCCGGTGACCGTCTCGGTCAGCTCGTCGCGGTCGGGACGGGTGCGGACCAGCTCGGTCAGCGCACTGGCGGCGTCGGCGAGGCGCTCGGCCTGGTCGCCGGTCTGCGAGCGGATCAGCTCGCCGACCCGCTCGGGGATGGCCTCGGGCAACTGCCCGACGCGCCGGCTGACCGACTCGATGCGGTCGTCGACGGCCTCCAGGTGCTCGCTGGCCTGTGCGGCGCGGGTGGCCAGGCCGTTGACGTGGGTGTCGAGGACGTTGAAGCGGCTGTCGAGCCCTCCGAGGTGGCCGTCGATGGCGTCGAAGCGGCTGCTCAGGTGCTCTTCGGCCTCGCCGAGACGCTCGTCGATGGCGTCGACCTGACTGTCGAGCCGGTTGAAGCGGCCCTCGGTGCGGGTGGTGCTCTCGCCGACGCGCTGCTCGGTGGTGGCCATGCGCTCGTCGAGCGTGGTGAAACGGGCGTCGACGCGTACGTCGAGCGCGTCGAAGCGGTCGTCGTGGCGGCCCAGGTGGCCGTCGAGGACGCCCAGGCGCTTGTCGACCCCGCCGAGCCGGCCGTCCACCGACGTGAGGTGCTTGTCGAGGCCGCCCAGCCGGGTGTCGATGCCGTCGACCCTGGTGTCGATGTCGGCCAGGCTCTCGCCGGCGGACTCCAGCCGGCCGCCGAAGTCGGTGACCTTGGCGTCGAGGCCGGACAGCGTGCTCTCGGCCCGCTCGAGCCGGGCGTCGACGCCGCCGAGCCGGGCGAACAGGCGCTGCTCGCTCTCGCCGAGCTGCACGGCGAGATGGCGGTCGGTCTCGTCGAGCCTCGCGGTGAGCCGCTGCTCGACGTCGGACAGGCGGCCGGTGAACTGGTCGTCGGCCTCCTTGAGCCGGATGGCGAGCCGCTCGTCGGCCTCGACGAGGCTGCGGGCCAGCCGCTGGTCTGTCTCGTCGAGGCGGGCGGTCAGGCGCCGGTCGGTGCCCTCCAGGCGCACGGTGAGCCGCTCGTCGGTCTCGTCGAGCCGGGTGGTGAGGTGTTTGCCGGCCTCGTCGAGGCGGGCGGTCAGGCGCTGGTCGCTCTCGTCGAGCCGGGCCGTCACGCGCTGCTCGACGGCGTCGAGGCCGGCTCTCAGCTGCTCGGCCGAGTCGGCGACGCCCTCGGACAGGTCGCCGATCACGCCCTCGACGCGGTCGGTGCGGGTGGCCAGGTCGGCCATCGACCGGTCGAGCCGGGTGAAGCGGCCGGCGGCGGCCTCCATGCTGGTGCTGAGCGTGGTCAGCCGGGCGGCGAAGTCGGACATGCCCTTGGTGATGCCGTCGGCGGTGTCGAGCACCGCCTTCAGGCGGTCGAGCGCCTCGTCGACGCCCTCGCCCACGGTGCCGACGTCGGCCCGGAGGGTGGGCAGCTCGGCCACGGGGGCGATGCGGGCGTCCACGCCGCCCACCCGTTCGCCGACGGCGTCGACGTGGTCGCGGACCGCCTCCACGTGCTGCGCCAGGCCCTCGGCCCACATCGGCGGCTTGGCGGTGATGTCGTCGAGGCGCCCGTTGACCGCCTCCAGCGTGCCGCTCAGCCCGCCGAGCTCGCGCTCGCGCACCTCGCGCAGGAGCCACTCCATGCCCTCCAGGCGCTGGCGGATCTCGTCGAGCATGGCGCCCTGCGTGCGCTGCTCGTAGACGTGATCCTGGGAGGCGCGCTGCAGCAGGTCTCGCATTCTCTCGGAGATGGCCAGATGGCCGCCTGCCTGAAGAAGGGTGGTGTGGTTGGAATGATCCACCGAAAGCTCCTTCGCTCGCCGACGGTCTGCCGCGCAGCGGTGGGGTAGGTCCGGTTTGCAGATGAAAGAGCGAGAACACGGTTAACCGCAGTGGGGGAGAACTCCCGCCCGCCCACCTTAGCCTTTTGATCAAGGTACGTCAGCGGCGAATTCAAAGATCGATCGAAACCGAAGAATGCCCGAAATGCCAGCTCAGATGGGGGATGGCTGGTTACAGATGATGGCCGATGGTTTATCGGCAATGCGCGTCAGGATGACGACCGCGGATTCATCCCCTTTGAGCCGCAGATCGCTGCGCAGGCGTTCGATGTCGACGGCGGAGGCGCGCTTCTTGATAGTGACATTTCCGATTTTCCGCTCTCGGAGTGCGGCGCGTAGTTTCTTCAGAGAGAACGGAAGTACGTCGTCTATCTCGTATCTCGTGGCCCATGGGGTGTCCACGGGAGCGTCGCCCGTGATGTACGCGATCATCGGATCGAGCAGGCGGCCGGCGACCAGCTCGGCCACCTCGCCCACGAGGTGCGCCCGGATGGCCGCGCCGTCGGGCTCGTAGACGTAGCGGCCGGCCGGGCCCGTGTCGGCCTCCACGCCGGTGGCGGCAAGGGTGTGGCCGCCCGGCAGGCGCGTGGCCCGCCTGCCCGCCTCGCGGGCCGCGCCGGTCCAGAGCGTCGCCTCCTTCACCTCGCCCTTGAAGGACACCCACTCGGCCTCGGCCTCCGGGGGGATGAACGTGTAGGGGATGCCGGGGGCGACCTTGAGGCAGGCCGTACGGGCTCTGGAGACGAGGCCGAGCACCACGGGCCAGGGCGGCGAGTAGGCCATGGGGTCGAACGTGCGGCCCCTGCTCGTACGCCGTGCAGGATCGGCGAAGAGCACGTCGTAACGCTCCGGTTCGACGGCGGCCGCGTCGGCCACGCTCACCGTCACCCGGTCGGCCAGCCCGAGCGCCTCGGCGTTGGCCCTGGCCACGGCGGCGGTCAGCGGATCGGTGTCGACGGCCTCCACGGTGCAGCCCGCGCGGGCCAGCGCCAGCAGGTCGCCGCCGATGCCGCAGCAGGCGTCCACGACCTCGGGCGAGGGGGATCCAGCGGCGATCAGCCGGGTGGCGCGGTGCCCGGCGACCTCCGTCCTGGTGGACTGCTCCAGGCCGTGCGGCGTGAAGTACATCAACCGGGCGTCTTCGCCGAACTTGGCCGTGGCGCGCTCCCTGAGAGCCGCCTGGGTGAGCGCCGCCGAGGTGAGCGCCGCGTCGTACGTCCTGCGCAGTCTCGTGGCGGCGGCCACCGGGTCGGCGCCGGCGAGCTCACCGGCCTCCGCCAGCGCCCGCCGCCCGCGCGGGGTCAGCAGCTCGTCGAAGGCGTCGAGGTCCACGTCGCACGACGTTAGCGGCACGGCGCGGCGGCGCGACACGGGCTCGCGAATCGCGCGGCCGGACACGTGGCCGGAGAAACTTCGCGAAGTCCTGTATGACCAGCCATTACCCTGGTAGAGGACGGTCGCGGGCCCTGTGATCGCTCTCAGCAGACGCGTTCGTGTTGACTGTCAAGCCCCTCTTGCATATGTTTCCTGTTGGCACTCTCCCCTTGAGAGTGCCAACGTGCGACGAGGCAGGTCTGACACCCGCGACGGCAGGCCCAGCTGGTCGCCTCTTCTAGATCATTCAAATCTGAAGGGGAGGTCCGATCGTGACGACCGCCACCAAGGTTCCCGTTAAGCCGCTCGGCGACCGCATTGTGGTCCAGCCGCTTGAGGCCGAGCAGACCACCGCTTCCGGCCTGGTCATCCCGGACACCGCAAAGGAGAAGCCGCAGGAGGGCAAGGTCCTCGCGGTGGGCCCCGGCAACTGGGACGAGGACGGCGACAAGCGGATTCCGCTCGACGTCTCCGAGGGCGACATCGTCCTCTACAGCAAGTACGGCGGCACCGAGGTCAAGTACGGCGGCGAGGAGTACCTCGTGCTCTCCGCCCGCGACGTTCTCGCGATCATCGAGAAGTAAGCCGGTGTGTCGAGCCCCGGGCGCTCCAAGGGGCGACCGGGGCTTTCGACGCTAGGAGAGGACTTTCAGCTATGGCGAAGATCCTGACGTTCGACGAGGACGCGCGCCGCTCACTCGAGCGTGGCGTGAACGCCCTCGCGGACGCCGTGAAGGTGACCCTTGGCCCGCGTGGCCGCAACGTCGTCATCGACAAGAAGTTCGGTGCGCCGACGATCACGAACGACGGTGTGACCATCGCTCGTGAGGTCGAGCTGGAGGAGCGCTACGAGAACCTCGGCGCCCAGCTGGCCAAGGAAGTTGCCACCAAGACCAACGACATCGCCGGTGACGGCACCACCACCGCCACCGTGCTGGCCCAGGCCATGGTCCGCGAGGGCCTGCGCAACGTGGCGGCCGGCGCCTCGCCGCTGTCGCTCAAGCGCGGCATCGACAAGGCGGCCAAGGCGATCAGCGACAAGCTGCTCGCCACCGCCCGGCCGGTCGAGGACAAGAAGGAGATCGCCAACGTTGCGACGATCTCCGCCCAGGACGCGCAGATCGGCAACCTGATCGCCGAGGCGTTCGACAAGGTGGGCAAGGACGGTGTGCTCACCGTCGAAGAGTCCAACGCCATGGGCATGGAGCTCGAGTTCACCGAGGGCATGCAGTTCGACAAGGGTTACCTGTCGGCCTACATGGTGACCGACCCCGAGCGGATGGAGTCCGTCCTCGAGGACGCCTACATCCTGCTCACCCAGGGCAAGATCGCCTCCATCGCGGACTTCCTGCCGCTGCTGGAGAAGATCGCCCAGACGAAGAAGCCGCTGCTCGTGGTCGCCGAGGACGTCGAGGGCGAGGCCCTGGCCGTCCTGGTCACCAACAAGATCCGCGGCACCTTCACCTCCGTGGCCGTCAAGGCCCCGGGCTTCGGCGACCGCCGCAAGGCGATGCTGCAGGACATGGCCATCCTCACCGGCGGCCAGGTCGTCAGCGAGGAGATCGGCCTCAAGCTGGAGCACGTCGGTCTCGAGGTGCTCGGCCAGGCCCGCCGCATCGTGGTGACGAAGGACAACACCACCATCGTCGACGGCGCCGGTGACGCGCAGGCCATCGAGGACCGCGTCAAGGAGATCAAGATTGCCATCGAGCAGTCCGACTCCGACTGGGACCGCGAGAAGCTGCAGGAGCGCCTGGCCAAGCTCGCCGGCGGTGTGTGCGTGCTGCGTGTCGGTGCCGCCACCGAGGTCGAGCTGAAGGAGAAGAAGCACCGCCTCGAGGACGCGATCTCCGCGACGCGCGCCGCGATCGAGGAGGGCATCGTCTCCGGCGGTGGCACCGCCCTGATCCACGTCGCCAAGGGGCTCGACGACCTCGAGCTGACCGGCGACGAGGCCACCGGCGTCGCCATCGTGCGCCGCGCGCTGGTCGAGCCGGCCCGCTGGATCGCCGAGAACGCCGGTCTCGAGGGTTACGTCGTGACCCACAAGATCGCCGAGCTGGAGGCCGGTCACGGCCTCAACGCCGCGACGGGCGAATACGGCGACCTGCTCGCGCAGGGCGTCATCGACCCCGTCAAGGTGACCCGGTCGGCGGTGCAGAACGCGGCTTCGATCGCGGGCATGCTCCTCACGACCGAGGCGCTCGTGGTGGACAAGCCCGAGGAGGAGGCCCCGGCCGATGGCCAGGGTCACGGTCACGGCCACGGCCACTGACCGCTTCTCCCGCCTCACGTCACGGCCCGCATCCCCATAGGGGAGTGCGGGCCGTTCGGCGTTCCAGGGGTGCGGCCGTGCGGCGCTCTGGTGCGCGGGGGCGCACGACACCCCGGCCGCCGACCCTGGGGCAGGGCCCTCCGGCTCGCGGGGCACCACCGGCACGCTCGTGGCCTTGTGGCGCTGGCGGCTCCGTGGGTGGGGTCGTGGCCTTGTGGGGGTGGCGGCCTGGCG
>NZ_SMLD01000118.1:0-28204 GCF_004352805.1 Nonomuraea mesophila | reverse complement strand
GCGGCGGCCTCCCGGGTGCCCCGCCGGTCGTTCCACCACAGCAGGGGCGTGAGCGGGTGCCCTGAGGCGTCCAGGGGCACGCCGGTCTCGGCCATGCCCGCGATCCCGATCGCCTCCGGAGCGCGCCCCGCCCGGGCGGCGCACTCCTCCAGGGCCTCCAGTACGGCGGCCACGAGGGCGGGCAGGGTGCGCGGGGTCGGGCGGCGTACGGAGGCGGCGCAGCCACCCCGGTCGTCGAAGAAGCCCACCTTGACGTGGGTGGTGCCCACATCGATCCCGCACAACAACGCCATGTTGTCACTATAAGTCCATAAGTTGGCTAAAAAGCGCCAACTTATGGGGCATCATGGTCATATGAGCGACATCGAGGCGAGCTTGCGCTACTCGTCCGCCCCGCACCGGCGCGAGGCGATCCTGCGCAGGATCGAACTCGACGGGTACGTGGCCGCCGCCGATCTGGTCACCGAGCTGGGCGTTTCCCCCAACACCGTCAGGCGCGACCTGCGTAGGCTCGCCGATGACGGTCTCGTCAGGGCGGTACGCGGGGGCGCCGCCGCGGCCGACATGGGCGCCACGCCGTTCACCGACCGTTCGGTCCAGGCGTCCGCCGCCAAACGGGCGATCGCCGCCGCCGCGGTACGCCACGTCGAGCCGGGCACCGCCATCGCCCTCGACTCGGGCACCACCACCTTGGAGATCGCCAAACTCCTCCCCTCCGGCGCGAACCTGACCGTCATCACGCACTCGCTGCCCGCCATCGCCGTGCTCGCGCCGAGACCCGACGTCACCCTCATCGGGGTGGGCGGCCAGTACGGCAGGGACACGCGCTCGTTCGGCGGGCCGGAGACCCTGGCCTCGCTGGAGCACATGAGCGTGCGCACCCTGTTCCTGGCCGCCACCGCGCTCGACGGGTCCGGCGTCTACGGCGCCACACCGTACGAGGCCGAGACCAAGCGCCGGCTCATCGCCATCGCGCGCAGGACCATCGTGGTCGGCGACGCGCGCAAGTTCGCCCTGAGCGCCCCGATCCGGGTGTGCGGGTGGGACGCGGCCGAACTGCTGGTGACCGACGGCGTACCGCACGGGTTCGAGGGAGTCGACGTCGAGTTCGGCTCACGGGCCCCCGCCTGAGCGCCGTTTCCCCGTACCCCGGCCCGGCCCGGCCCGGCGAAGGGGCGTACGTCAGGCGACCGCGTCGTCGACGGCGGTCCCGGGCGCGGCGGCGGAGGACCGGGCGCCGGCGGCGTCGCCGAGGACGCGATACCGGCGCACCCGCTGGGTCAGCAGTTCCGGGCGGCGTACGCGCAGCAGCACGGCGAGTTCGCGTCCCAGCTCGCGCCCGACGCGGCGGCAGAACGCCTGCGGTTCCTCGGCGGCGTCCGGGTGTTCGGTGATGATCCGGTCGGCGATGCCGCCGGCGAGCAGGTCTGCGGAGCGGACACCTTGGGCGGCCGCGACGTGCGGGGCGTGTTCGACGTCGCGGTGCACGATGGCGCTGGCTCCCTCGGGGGAGGCAGCGGGGACAGCCAGCCGTGCTGGGCGACGAGCACCCGGTCGCACGGCAGGAGCGCGAGCGCGGCCCCGCCGCCGCCCTGGCCGAGGAGGAGGGAGAGCGTCGGCGTCTCGAGCTGGACCAGGTGTCAGCCTGCCAGACACGCGCGGATCTCCTCTCGTCGGCGTTCAGCACGGAGGTGCGGCATGGAGGTGCGGCATGGCCGCCCCGTCAGGTGGTCACGACAGTCTTCCCGGCACGATGAGGACCAACCAGCACAGAAGCGGCGCGGCCACCATGATGGTCATGCCCCACGTCATCAGGCGTTTGAACACGTCGTCCCGGACCGCCACGTCGGAGTTCGCCACGATCAGCGCGCCGTTGGTGGAGAAGGGGCTGCAGTCCACCACCGAGGAGGAGATCGCCAGCGCCGTGACCATGCCGACGGCGCCCACCTGGCCGGTCTGCAGGAAGGGTACGGCGAGCGGGATCAGCGCGCCCAGGATGCCGGTCGTCGAGGCGAAGGCGGACACCACGGCGCCGATCAGGCAGATCAGCAGGGCGGCCAGGAGCGGAGCGCCGACCTGGGCCACGCCGTCGCCCAGCCACTTCACGGTGCCCTGGTCCTGCAGGAGGGCGACGTACGTGACGATGCCGCCGACGAGGAGCACCGTACCCCAGCTGATCTTGTCGACGGCGCCGCGGGCGGCGGACGGGAAGATCAACGTCAGCACGACCGCCACCGCGAGCGCGAGGAAGCCGATGTCGAGGTCGAGGACGAGCGCGCCCACCGCGAGCACGAGCAGGCCGGCCAGCGTGAGCGAGCGCTGCGCGTCGAGGCGGGGCAGGGCGTCGTCCACGGGTTCGCCGTCGCCGCCGGAGCCCGCCTCTGAGCCGGAGCCCCCGCCGGTCACGGAGGCGACGCTCATCGCGGCCGTCCTGGACGACTGCCGGTCGCGTTGCAGCAGCTTGGTGCCGCCGAGGACGAGGAAGCCGACCAGGCTGATGAGGGCGCACGCGACCAGCGCGCCGCCGAACAGGACGCCCGCGTTGCCCGGCAACCGGCTCTGGTCGACGACGCCGTTGGTGATCGCGCCGAAGATGCCGATCGGCGAGAAGCTCCCGCCGGTCGCGCCCTGCACCACCATCATGCCCATCATCACGGGATGGATCCGGTAGCGGGCCGCGAAGCCCATCGCCACCGGCGCCACGATGGCCACCGCGGCGGGGCTGGCCGCGCCGATCGCGGTGATCGCGGCGCAGACCGCGAACATCACCCACGGCATCAGGGCGACGCGGCCCCGGACCGCCACCACCGCCCGGTGCACGATCCAGTCCACGGTGCCGTTGGTCTTGGCCAGCGCGAACAGGTACGTGACGCCGACCAGGATGACGAACAGGTTCGCCGGGAAGCCGCCGAGCACGTCGTCCACCTCCACGCCGAACACGGAGGTCCCCACGACGAAGGCGGCCACGAGTGCGAGCGCGCCCATGTTGATGGATCGGACGGTGGCCACTAAGAACACGAGTACGAGCACGACCAGCGCGATGATCTCCGCTGACATGGGCAGCTCCTCAGGGGGGTCGGGCGGCTGGCCCGGTACATGCGCCATTCCGGATTGGCCTAGCCTCTGCTCCATTCAGGTCGGCTGTCAATAGAATGTCCCCCGTGACCGAGAAGCGTCCGCAGACCTCCGCCGTACCAGGCCGCCTGGATCGGCCACGCCTGTACGTGCAGCTGGCCGACCACATCGCGCGCTTCATCGAGGCTCAGGGGTTGTCGCCCGGCGACCGCCTGCCGCCCGAGCGCCTCCTGGCCGCCGAGCTCGGCGTCAGCCGCGCGTCGCTCAGCCGCGCCCTGGTGGCGCTGGAAGTCCAGGGCAAGGTCGAGGTGCAGCACGGCAACGGAGCCGTGGTGCTCGCGCCGACGCTGCAGGGCGAGAAACCGGCCCTGTCGTCGTTATGGGCCGAGCGCGACCCGGCCGACCTCGCCCGCGCCCGCGAGGCCGTCATGTCGGGGCTGGCCCGCAGCGCGGCGGCGCACCCCGACAGGAGCCTGCGGCTCGCCCTGCTCGACGCGGACGGCTCACCGGTCCGCTTCTCCGACACCTGGCCCTGCGTACGCCGGCTGTCGGGCCCCAGCCTGCTGGGTGAGCTCGACGACCTGCTCGCGGAGGCGGCGCCGGTGGACGACTCCCGCATCGCGGCCGATCGCCTGGTGGCTCTCGCGCGAGCCATCGTGGTAGGCGACGGTGAGGCCGCCGCCTCCGCCTGTGCCGGCCTCTTCCACCTCTGACACTCCCGTCCCGCCGGTGGCCGTCACGGCCTCGACGGGACCCGACCGCACCGGCACCGCGCGCGACGCGCCACGGCCACGGCCACGAACAGGCGCCGTCGTGGCCGCGGGGGCACGATCCCGCGCGGCCACGATTGACACATCCCCCACCCAGGAATAACCTCGCGGGTGATTATATCGATTTAATCCGCCCGGATGCCGGGCAACCGCATCCATGCGGGCGTCATCCGAGGAGCCCGTGACCATGAGACCCCCCAGCCGCATCCGCCGCGCACTCATCGCCTCCTTGGCCGCCCTGCTCTGCCTCCCCCTCACGACGACGCCGGCGAGCGCCGCACACGAGGGCACACACGAGGGCACACACGAGCGCACACACGAGCGCACACAAGGGGGCGCACACGGGCGGCCGGGTGGCGGCGTCCGGCTCGAACACCTCGACCGCGGCCTGGTGGCGGCCACGACCAGCGACGGCGTCTTCCTCAGCTGGCGGCTGCTGGGCGACGAGGTGACCGGGCACGGCGACACCGGCATGCGCGGCCCCGCCTTCCGCGTCTACCGCGACGGCCGCCCCATAGCGACGGTCACCGACAGCACCAACCACCTCGACCCCGCCGGCACCCGGGCCTCGGAGTACCGCGTGGCCCCGGTCACCAGGGGACGGGAGGGCAGGCGCAGCGCTGCGGTCAAGCCGTGGGTTAAATCGTTTTATGACCTCAAGTTGCGGAAACCGGCCGACGGCGTGACGCCCGCGGGCGAGTCCTACACGTACACTCCCAACGACATGAGCGTCGGCGACGTGGACGGCGACGGCCGCTACGAGTACGTCGTCAAATGGGACCCGTCCAACTCCAAGGACGTCTCGCAGCGCGGCTACACCGGCAACACCTACGTCGACACCTACGAGCTCGACGGCACCCTGCGCTGGCGGCTCGACCTGGGCGTCAACGTCCGGTCCGGCGCCCACTACACCCAGTTCCTCGTCTACGACCTCGACAGCGACGGCCGCTCCGAGATGATGCTCAAGACCGCCCCCGGCACCAGGATCATCCGGTACGGGAGCAGGGGCCAGGTCGTGTCCGAGCGTCACGTCACCATGCCGCGCCAGGACGTCAGGGCGGGCTACTCGCACCGGGACGACTACCGGATGAGCGCAGCGGACTATTTCCAGCACATCGTGGAGATGTTCGCGGCCTGGCACGAACACCCGGAGGTGGTCGCGAAACGCTGGCCGGCCACGCTGGAAGAGGCCTTCGGCATCGAGCCGGCGTACGCATACCCGCTCTCCCACGACGACGCCGTGGAGCTGGCCACCTACTTCGTCGACGTCTACGCGCCGGGCCGCAGCGGCAACAACCGGCTGCGCGAGTTCGAGGGCTTCGTCCTCACCGGCCCCGAATATCTGTCCGTGCTCGACGGCGCCACCGGCCGGGAGTTGCAGACGATCCCCTACAAGCCCGGCCGCGGCGACGACGGGCTCATGTGGGGCGACTACGCGATGTCCAGGATCGAGCCGGGCAACCGGGTCGACCGGTTCCTGTCCGCGGTGGCTTACCTCGACGGCAGGCGTCCGTCGGCGGTGTTCGCGCGCGGCTACTACACCCGCGCCACGCTCGTCGCCTACGACTGGGACGGCCGGCGCCTCAAGGAGGTCTGGTACGCCGACAGCGGCCACGCCCCGATGGCGAACCCGTTCAATGCCTCACCGCACGGCGTCCCCGGCGGCAACCCGGCCCATGCCGACCTGACCACCCAGGGCTTCCACTCGATGAGCGCCGCCGACGTGGACGGCGACGGCAGGCAGGAGATCGTCTACGGCGCCGCGACCCTCGACGACGACGGTGACCTGCTGTACTCGTCGTTCGCCGAGGGACCGCCAGGAAGCAGCGTCCCCGGGCAGAACGTCCGGCTCGGCCACGGCGACGCCCTGCACGTGGGCGACTTCGACCCCGGCCGCCCTGGCCTCGAGATCTGGACGGTGCACGAGGGCGGCACGTGGGCGCCGTACGGGTGGGCGCTGCGCGACGCCGCCACCGGCGAGGTGATCCACGGCGGCTACAGCGGCCGGGACACCGGGCGCGGCATGGTCGGCGACGTCGACCCCGCGGTCCGCGGGATGGAGGCGTGGTCGTCGGTGCCGCCCGACGAGGGGATCCGGGCGGGCCTGTGGTCGGCCCGCGGCGAGCATCTGGGCCGCGCCACGCCCGGCACGAACATGAGCATCCGCTGGGCCGCCGACATGACCACGCAGCTCGTCAACGGCACCGCGACCACCGAGCTGCAGACGCCGACGATCGACGACTGGAAGCGCGGCACGGTGCTCACCGCCGAGGGCACGCTGGCCAACAACTGGACGAAGGGCAACCCGGGGCTGGTCGCCGACGTCTTCGGCGACTGGCGCGAGGAACTGCTGGTCCGTACGGCGGGAGGCGACGCGGTGCGGATCTACCTGAGCACCGAGGTGACCGGCAGGAAGATGTACACGCTCATGCACGACCCGCAGTATCGCGCCGACGTGGCCCGGCAGCAGACGGCCTACAACCAGCCGGCGTACCCGGGCTTCTACTTCGGCTCCGACATCGACTGGTCGCGGGTCCCCGTCCCCCGCGTCAGCACCCCCAAGGGATAGCAGGGCAGGCGTGCAGAGGGCGCCCCCCTGGGATCGGGGAGCGCCCTCGGCGTACGTGTGCGTGCCCGCTCAGGCGGGAAGCTTCACCAGCATCGGCGTGTTCGCCGGCCGGGTGTCCCTCTCGGCCCACGCTCCGGTCGAGAAGGCGACCGGGTGGTTCTTCTTGCCGACCCCGTCGCCCCACTTGGTGACGACATAGTCGATCTCGATGTGGCCCTTGCCCCCGTTGCCGTCGACGCCGAGCGTCTCGGGGTTGAACGTGCCGCCGGTCAGGTCGGCGAAGGTCTTGGCGTCCAGGTCGAGCATGACGCCGCGGCTGGAGGGGTCGCCCGGGCCGCGGTCGCCGACGAAGAACGGCACCTTCTTGCCCTGGTAGATGGCGTACCCCTCGGTCATGAGGGGCCAGCTGGGGCTGGCGGCCAGGCCCTTCTGCATGGGCTTGCCCGCGGCGGGCAGGCCGGTGTCGCCGGCCCGGCCGGAGGCGTCGTCCCAGAAGTACGAGGCGGTCGTGGAGCCCTTGAGCATGACCTGCTGCACGGTGCCGGAGTCGGCGTGCGCCGGCGCGGCGCCCACGGTCAGGGCGGTCGCGGCGGTCGTGGCCAGCATGGCGAAGGTACGCAGGCGAGCTGTCATGATGTGTCAGGTCCTTTGTTAGGGGACGATGGCAGTTCGCGCTCGCTTGGACGGACGTAGCCGGGCAGAACGCCGGACGGGACGCTACGCGGAGCACGGGGGGTCAGCGGAAGGATCCGCGGGGTTCCGGCGCCCTTCGCCGCGACTACGCGGGCACGGGTCATCGCCGGACACGCACCAACCTAACCCCTAAACCGGACGAATGCAAATATATCGCCACGAATCGGGCATAGATCTACCTCAGGCGACCTCTCTACGCATCGTCCGCACCATGCCCGCGGCCATCGGCACCACGATCCAGGCCAGCGACGACACGGCCACCCGGGCGGCGTCGGCCCCGGTCATGGTGCCGTTCACCAGCGGGATGGTGGCGGTGTTGAGGTCCAGCCACCGAGTCGCGGCCTCCCCCGCGGGGCCGAGCCGGGCCACGACGCTCCACAGGACCGCGTTGGACAGGAAGACCACGATCGCCGCGGGCGCGTTCATGAGCACCGTCCCCAGCGCCAGCCCCTGGGCGGTGAGCAGGACCGTCGCGGCCGTCCATCCCGCCAGGGCCGGCAGCGCGACCCGCCAGTCGGCCGGCACCCCCTGCGCCGCCGCGACGGCCGCCGTCACCGGCACCGCGACCAGCATCGCGAACGCGCAGGCCAGCACGGAGGCGATCAGGGGCGGCAGGCACTTGGCCGCCCATACCCGCCCCCTGCGGGGTTCGAGCGTGAACGTGGTCAGCGCCGTGCGGTGGCTCCACTCGCCGGTCACCGTGAGGACGGCGAGCACGGGAAGCAGGATGCCCACCACGATGCCGGCCGTCACCGCGGCGCTGTAGAACCCGGGGCCGGAGGCGATGCCGCGGGCGACCACGGCGCCGGCCGCCAGGGCGGCCAGCACGCCGGTGATGACCTTGCCGCTGCGGGTGTCGGCGAGCTTGCGGGTCTCCACCCACAGCAACACCGGGAACGGGATGCGCCCCGTGGTCATGCGAGGCCCCTGTCGGCGGCGGCGGTCAGCTCCAGGAAGGTCTGCTCCAGGCCGCGGCCCCGGCCGAGCTCGGCCGGGGTGCCCTGGGCGAGCAGGCGGCCCCGCCCGATCATCACGATGCGGTCGGCGACCTGCTCCACCTCGTGCAGCAGGTGCGAGCTGAGCAGCACCGCGCATCCGGAGCGGGCCAGGTCGCGCAGCAGCCCGCGCATCCAGTGGATGCCCTGGGGGTCGAGGCCGTTGGCCGGCTCGTCCAGAATGAGCGCCCGCGGCCGCCCGAGCAGGGCGTGCCCGATGCCGAGCCGCTGCCGCATGCCCAGGGAGTAGCCGCCGACGGGCCTGCGGCCTTCCTTGCCGGTCAGGCCGACCAGCTCCAGGACCTCGTCCACGCGCGTACGGGGCAGGCCCAGCATCATCGCGCCGAGGGTCAGCACCTCGCGGCCGGTGCGGCCGGGGTGCTGGGCGGAGGCGTCGAGCAGCGTGCCCACGTCGTAACCGGGACGCTCCAGCTCGGCGTACGGCCGCCCGAGCACGGTGGCGGAGCCGCAGGTGGGGCGGGACAGCCCCGCCAGGATGCGCATGGCCGTCGACTTGCCCGCCCCGTTGGGCCCGAGGAACCCGGTGACGGAGCCGGCCGGCACGGTGAAGGACACGTCGTCGAGCGCCTTCACGTCGCTGTACGTCTTGCTGAGGCGATGGAATTCGATCACGCCTGCAGTTCATCGAAGACGCGCCCCTGCCGGCATCGGACCTGGGTCCACGGCGGGTGGCGGCCCGGCCACACCCGTCGCCCCGGGGGTAGACCAGGGTCTGCAGCACGATGGACCACGGTCGCTAACCGGCGCGGCGGCGGGTCCTTAGGCTGGTGGGCGTGCACGACGCCGACGAGCATCAACCGCCCCTCGACAGACTGGGCATCACGCTGCGCTACCTGTTCGCGGCGGTGCCCCTGCTGTTCTACGTCGTCATGGTGGTCCTGCTGTCGGGCCGCGCACCCCTGCCGTACGCATCGGCCGGCTGGGTGCTGGCCGACATGGGGCTCGGCGTGGCGGGGCTGGTCCTCATGCGCTGGCGGCGCCGGTGGCCCTGGCAGATCGCGCTGGCCACCGCGCTGCCGACCGTCGTGTCGTTCGCGGCGGGCGGGCCCGCGCTGGTCGCCTACACCTCGCTGGTCACGCACCGGCGCTGGCGCCAGATCGTGCCGGTGGCCGCGGCGAGCTGCCTGATCATGTCCGTGGCGGGGTGGCTCCAGGACGGCTCCGTCACCATGGCGGTCGTCAACGCGGTGACCGGCCTCGTCATCCTCGCCGTCGCCACCGTGCTCGGCCTGTACGTGCGCAGCCGCCGTGACCTGACGGCCTCCCGGCGGGAGGCGGAGGCGGCGGCCCAGCGGCAGCGGGTCGAGCAGGCCCAGCTCGCGGAGCGGCTGCAGATCGCCCAGGAGATGCACGACGTGCTGGCCCACAGGATCTCGCTGCTGGCGATGCTGGCCGGCGGGCTGGCCTACCGGAAGGACCTCACCCCCGAGCAGACGCGGGAGGCGGCGCTGGCCATCCAGGAGAACGCCCACCAGTCGCTGAACGAGCTGCGTGCCGTGCTCGGCACCCTGAGGCGCGACCCCAGCAGCGGTCCCAGCAGCGGTCCCAGCGGCGGCGTGCCGGGTCCCGAGGGTCCGCAGCCGACGCTGGCCCAGCTGGACACCCTGTTCGAGGAGGTACGCGCGGCCGGGCAGCGGGTCGAGGTGGACGACGCCATCGACTGCCGCGAGCGGCTGCCCACCCAGACGGGGCGGCACGCGTACCGGATCGTGCAGGAGGCACTCACGAACGCGCGCAAGCACGCGCCCGGCAGCCGGGTGACGGCCGAACTGGGCGGGCGGCCGGGTGAGGGGCTGCGCATCCGGGTGAGCAACCCGGCGCCGGCCGGCGTGTCCGCGGGGCCCGGCGGCCGGCTGGGGCTGGTCGGTCTGGCCGAGCGCACCAGGATGGCCGGCGGCACCATCAGCCACACCGTCCGCGACGGGCGGTTCATCCTCGACGCCCGGCTGCCGTGGGAGGCTTGACCTCGTGACCCGCCTTCGTATTGTGATCGTGGACGACGACCCGATGGTGCGCACGGGGCTGAGCCTCATCCTGGGCGGCGAGCCCGACCTCGAGCTGGCCGGGGAGGCGGCCGACGGCAGGCAGGCCATGACGGTGATCCGCGACCTGCGCCCCGACATCGTGCTGATGGACATCCGCATGCCGCACCAGGACGGCCTGACCACCACCGAGCTGCTGCTCAGGAATCCCTCCCCGCCCAAGATCCTGGTGCTGACCACGTTCGACGCCGACGACATGGTGCTGCGCGCCCTGCAACTCGGGGCGCACGGCTTCCTGCTGAAGGACACGCCGCCGCCCAAGATGATCGAGGCGGTGCGCGCGTGCGCGCGCGGCGAGCCGGTGTTGTCCCCGAGCGTCGCCCAGCAGGTGATCGCGGCGGCCACCGGCAGGCACGACCCGCGGCGGCCGCAGGCGCTGGAGGAGCTGTCCCGGCTGACCGAACGCGAGCGCGAGGTCGCCATCGAGATCGCCAAGGGCGGCTCCAACACCGAGATCGCGGCCGGCCTCTGCGTGAGCGTGGCCACGGTCAAGGCCAACATCACGCGCATCTTCGCCAAGCTCGGCACCGACAACCGGGTTCACGTGGCCATGAAGGTACGCGACGCGGGACTGATCTGACATGGCGCTGGACACCGACCGGCTGCTCGCCGCGCTGACCGCGTGGAGCCTGCCGGTGGTCTCCGCCGAGCCGCTGCCGGGCGGCTGGAACTCCGTCACCTGGCTCGTCCGCGACGCTTCCGGCACCCCCTACGTCGCCAAGCTGTCCGACGTCGGCTCCGCCACCGCCTTCCTCGGCGGCCTGCGGGTGGCGGCCCGCGCGGAGCGGGGCGGGCTGGCCAGCGGCGCCCCCGTCCCCCTGCCCGACGGCCGGCTGGCCACGGACCTCGACGAGGGACTGCTGGCCCTGCTGCGCTACGTACCCGGCCGCCCCCCGGACGCCTCCTCTGCGGGGGACCTGCACCGGATGGGGGCGGTGCTGGCCCGCGCGCACCGCGCGCTCGGCAACGACACCGCCGACGTTGGCAAGCAGCACCGGTGGCCGTGGCCGTGGGCGAGCGACTGCCTGCGCGAGCTGCCGATGCCCGGCCACGTCCGTACGAGGGCCGCCGAGGTGCTGGAGGAGGCGCGCGAGGCCGCGCCGCACCTGCGCGCCGGCGTGGTCAACGGCGATCCCGGCCTGGACGGCTTCCGACTCAGCTCGCCCGGGGAGGACGGCCTGGTCGACTGGGGCGCGGTCCTGCAGGCCCCCATCCTGTACGACCTCGCGTGCACCGCCGTGCTGACCCGCGAGACGCCCCACGCGATCCGGCACGTCGTCGCCGGCTACCAGGCCGTCGACCCGGCCATCGCCGACGAGCTGCCCTTTCTCGACACGTTCGTCCGGCTGCGGTGGATGGCGCACGCCATCTACTTCTCCGACCGCATCGAACGCGGCCTGCTCAGAGGCGTCTCCAGCGCCGCGGGCAACGAGGAGGGGCTGGAGGAGGCGTACGCCGGCATGTGCGGGACACACCTCCCCTAGGGCCCGCTACGAAGAGGGGCCGCTCAGGAGCGTCTTGAGGAAGAGCTTGCGGTAGCGGAGGGCGTCGACGGCGAGCGCGACGTCGACGCCGTTGGCCGCCCCGGCCAGCCCGTGGGCCGCGTCCTCACCCGGCAGCACCCGCCGGTCGACGAGTGTCTGGCCCCTGCTGCGTCCGGGGGCGAGCTCCACGCTCACCGGCAGCCGCTCCGTGGTCAGGCCGCCGGGGTCGGCCACCGCGCACACCGCTCCGGCGTCGCCGAGCAGCCCGTCGCCGTTCACCCGGGGGTCGGCCCCGCACAGGGCGATCTGGTGGCGCAGCAGCAGGCCCGCCAGGCGACTGCCCGGCTCGTCGTGCCCCAGCAGTTGCGCGCAGGTGGGGGCGTCCACGGAGACGTGGTAGAAGACGTCGAGCCCGTACATCGTCACCGGCACCCCGGCGTCCAAGACGATGGCGGCGGCCTCGGGGTCGTGCCACACGTTGAACTCGGCGACGGGGGTGGCGTTGCCGACGGAGGCGCTGCCGCCCATGAGGACCAGCCGCTCGATGTTGCCGGCGACCTCCGGGTGGGCCCGCAACAGCAGGGCGAGGTTGGTGAGCGGAGCCAGGCCCACCACGACGACGGGCTCCGGGGCACCGAGGACGGTGTCGCGCAGCAGATCCACTGCCGCCACCCCGGCCGGCCTGCGGGCCGAGGCGGGCAGCCCGAGGTCGGCGAGGCCGTCGGTGCCGTGGATGTGGCCGGCGTCGCGGGCCGGCTCGATGAGCGGCCGTTCCGCGCCGGCGCTCACCGGCACGTCGGGGGCGCCGGCCGCGTCGAGGACCCTGAGCGTGTTGGCGACCACCTGTCCGAGGCCCGCGTTGCCGGCCACGCACGTCACGGCGCGCAACCTCAGCTCCGGGTGGCGCACGGCGAAGAGGAGGGCCAGCGCGTCGTCCACGCCGGTGTCCACGTCCAGAATCAGATCCTTCATCCCATTCCTTCCTCGATGCACCTTGACAGGTACGCGCCCACCATCCCACCATGTCCTATCTGACCGATGAGGTCTAGACGTCTACTCTCCAATCGGGAGCACCGCCGTGACAGACGTCCCGTCGACCGGCCACCCCACCGAAACCGCCGCCGCCCGCACCGTGCCGCGGAAGCTCACCGCGGCCACGATCGTCGGCAACACCATCGAGTTCTACGACTTCACCATCTACGGCACGCTCACCGCGCTGGTCTTCGGCCGGCTCTTCTTCCCCACGTCCGACCCGCTCGCGGGAACGCTGCTCGCCTTCGGCACGTTCGCGGTCGGATTCGTCTCGCGGCCCCTGGGCGGCGTACTCTTCGGGCACCTCGGCGACCGGCTGGGCCGCAAGCCGACGCTCACGTGGAGCCTCGGCGTGATGGGGACGGCCACGTTCCTCATGGGTCTGCTGCCGACGTATGCCGACATCGGGGTCTGGGCGCCCATCATGCTCACGTTCCTGCGGTTCTGCCAAGGGCTCGGCATCGGGGGGGAATGGGGCGGCGCCGTCAGCCTCATGGTCGAGAGCGCGCCCCCGTCCAGGCGCGGCTGGTACGGCAGCCTCGTCCAGACCGGCAGCGGCTTCGGCATCATCCTGTCCAGCCTCACCCTGACCACGCTGCTGGCCACGCTCGGCACCGGCGAGCTGCTGGCCTGGGGCTGGCGCATCCCGTTCCTGGTCAGTGTGGTGTTGGTCGGCGTGGGCCTCGTGGTGCGCATGCAGATCCAGGAGTCGCCCGAGTTCCGCGAGGTCAAGGCCGGGGAGCGGGTCGAACGGGCGCCGGTGTGGCAGACCGTGCGGCAGCACCCGCGCACGATCGCGCTGGCGATCGGCCTGTACGTCGCCATCGCCGCCTTCGGCTTCGTCATCGGCGTGTTCGTGATCTCGTACACCGTCCAGGAGCTGGGCCTGTCGCGCGAGCTGGCGGTCACCGCCAACCTGGTCAACGGCGTCTTCTACGTGGTCGGCATCCTGGTGGCGGGCGCGCTGTCCGACCGGATCGGCAGGCGCAGGACGTACCTGCTGTGCGGGCTGCTGCTGATCCCCGCCCCGTTCCTCTACTTCGCGCTGCTCGACACCCGGTCGATCCCGCTGGTCCTGGCGGGCAGCGTGTTCGTCGGGCTGGTCAGCGGCCTGCCCTACGGCGTGCAGGCCGCGCTGTTCTGCGAGCTGTTCCCCGCCAGGCTCCGCTACAGCGGGATCTCGCTCGGCTTCCAGGTCGCGACCGTGCTGGGCGGGGCGCTCGCGCCGACCGTGGCCTCGCTGCTGTTCGCGGCGGCGCGGCACAGCTGGGCCATCTCGGCCTACATCGCGGGCCTCGCCGTGCTCATGGTCCTCTGCACGCTGGCCGTACGGCCGTACTCGGAGACGAAAGGCACCACCGCATGACGAACCGGCCCGACATCGTGCTCGTCATGGTCGACCAGCTGGCCGCGCGCTGGCTGGAACAGGCCTGGCAGGGTGTGGTCGACCTGCCGAATCTGCGGGCGCTGGCCGAGGGCGGCGTACGGTTCCCCAACGCGTTCACGCCCAACCCCGTCTGCGCCCCGGCCCGCGCCACCGTCGCCACCGGGCTGACCAGCCAGGGGCACGGGGTGAGCGAGTGCGGCTACGACCTCGACCCGGCCCTGCCCACGTTCATGCGCACGCTCCAGCGGGGCGGGTGGCGTACGGGCGCGTTCGGCAAGCTGCACCTGCGGACGCAGATCGGCGGCGTACGCCCCGACTACCGGCCCTACGGCTTCGACGTCACCCACATCACCGAGGACCCCCGCGCGGGCGAATGGCTGGACTGGGTACGCGAACACCACCCCGGGCACTACCGCGCTGCGCTGTCCACCGTCTGGATGACGATGGTTCCCGAACTGCGCGCGTACGGGCCCGAGCGGCGCGACCTGGTGGCGGAGATCGAGGCCGCGCGGCGGGAGTTCCCCGACTCCACCGAGGAGGCGTACACGCTGCCGTTCCCCGCCGAGGTCTCCCAGACCAGCTGGATCACCGAGCGCGCGTGCGACTTCATCCGCGGCACCGAGGCGGGCCGGCCGCTGTTCGCGCACGTCAGCTACGTGCAGCCGCACAATCCCTTCGCGCCGCCCGCCGAGTACCTGCGGCACGTACGCGCCGAGCGCGTCCCCCGTCCGCTGCCCGCGGAGTGGCGCTCCGGCGGGCCCGCCTACTTCGACCGGGAGCAGTACCGGCAGGCCTCCTACGACACCGACGACTGGGAGAGCCACCGGCTGCACTACTTCGCCGACCTGGCGCACCTCGACGAGCAGCTCGGGCGGCTGGTGGACTGCCTGCGCGAGACGGGGCGGCTGCCGGGCGCGTACGTCATCTTCACCTCGGACCACGGCGAGCTGCTGCACGACCACGGGCTGGTCGGCAAGTGGGAGCGCCACTACGACGCCTGCATCCGTGTCCCGCTCATCGTCTCGGGCCCGCAGCTGCGCCCCGGGACGCGGCCGGAACTGGTGGAGCTGACCGACCTCGCGCCCACCATCCTCGACCTGGCCGGCCTCGAACCCGACCCGCTGCCCCGCCCCGAGCTGGGCAACCCGCACGTCCCGCGGCGGCTGCCGGCCCTGCCGGGCAGCTCGCTGCTGCCGCTGTGCCAGGGCCTGGACCTCGACTGGCGCACGGCGGTCTACGTGCAGAGCAACAACAACCACTGGGAGGCCTCGCCCCGGAGCTGGTCGCGTACGGTTCGCACCGCCCGCCACCGCTACACCCGCTATTTCGGCGGGGGCGGCGAGCAACTGTTCGACCTGGAGGCGGACCCGGACGAGCAGCACGACCTCGCCGCCGACCCGGCCGCCGAGCCGGTGCTTCGGCGCCTGCGCGAGGAGTTGCTGGAGCTCGTCGTGCTCGACGGATATCCGAACAGCCCGCGCGGGCTTTACGGCATCGGAACGTGGTGAGGCGGCTCTACAGTTGTACGGTGATGAAACCGCCCAAGCGAGCCGCCATGGCCGCGCAGGCGATCCGTGAGCTCATCGCGGCGGAGTTCGAGCTGGGCGACCAGTTGCCCTCCGAGGCCGAGCTGGCCCGCAGGCTGGCCGTGAGCCGGGTCACCGTCCGCGAGGCCCTCGGCCAGCTCTGGCTCGAAGGCCTCATCTCCCGCCGCTGGGGTGTGGGCACGTTCGTCCGGCAGCGGCCGGGCCCGGCCGCGGGGCCGTTCACGAACGTCTTCGTCGACCTGCACGACATCGGCTCGCTGCCGCACCGGATCGCCGCCACGGGCCGCACGCCGTCACTCCCCCACGCCCGCGCCGAGCAGGTGCCCGCTCCGCCGGAGGCCGCCGCCGCGCTCGGCGTGCCGGAGGGTGAGCGGATCTGGCGGGTGGAGCGCTGCCTCGCGATCGACGGCACGCCCGCGATCGTGCTGCACGACCATGTCCCGCTCAGGGTCAACGGCGTCCCGTTCGACCCGGCGCCGGTGACCGGGCTGGGGGGCGACTTCCCCACGCTCGTGCACGCCACCGGCACCCGCATCGTCAGAGACGAAGCCCGGCTGGAGGCGGCGCTGGCGGGCGAGGGCGTGGCGAAGCTGCTCGGCGTCGACGCCGGCACCCCGGTGCTCACCACGCGGCAGACCAGCCACGCCGACACCGGCACGGTCGTGTTGGCGACCCGCTGCTACTACCGGCAGGAGGTCTTCTCGATCCTCCTGGTGCGCACAGTCCCCTACTGATCCGGGCCTTACTGACCCGGGCCTTGCTGACCCGGGCCTTACTGACCCGGCCCTTGCTGGTCCGGCTCGACGGGGTCGAGCACGTCGTGGGTGCGCAGACGTCCGCACATGCCCCACCGGCTCTGCGCGCTCTGCGGCGACTCCAGGAGCTCCGACTCGCGCAGGTGCGCGCCGTCGCCGCGGGCCAGGGCGTCGAGCACCGCGGCGGTCTGGCGGGTCTGCTCGGCGACCGTGCGCTCGAAGGTCTCGCGCCAGGCCGCGACCCTGGGCCGCACCAGCGCGACCGCGTGGTCGTAGAAACGGTGCAGCGGGCCGAGGTCGCCGGCGGCGGCGCTGCCGGCCAGGGCGCGGAAACCCTGGACGGCCAGCTCGCGCCGGCGCATCGCGGCCGCCTCCATCGCCTCCTCCCCCGCACTGCCGGGCCCCTCACCGTCGGGCCTCTCACCGTCGGGCAGGCTCGCCGCGGCGCGGTAGCGTCCGGGGTCGGCCATGATCTCGGGCGGGAACGTCATGACCGCGTCGCCCGCCTCCGGCAGGCCCGCGTTCGCCATCACGACCACGACCTGCAGGCCCCCGCGGTTGACCGCCCGGTGGATCGTGCCGGGGGTGAACCACACGGTCGATCCGGCCGCCAGCTCCGTCTCCCTGAAGCCGTGCGTGTCGAGCGTCTGCAGCGCTCCGTGCCCGCCGATCACGACGTAGCCCTCGGTGGAGGCGGTGTGCAGGTGCGGGGTGCCGCCCTCCAGGCCGTCGGCGCACGCGCCGGTGTAGACCGACAGCCGGGTGACGGACGTGCCGCCGGGGAACACCGCGGGCATCATGCGCTCCGCTCGCCGAAGGACGTGGTGCTGCCCCGGACGACGAGCGTGGTGGCCAGCTCGATGCGGGTGCCCGCCGGGCCCCGGGGATGGGTCAGCTCCTCGGCGACGAGCCGGACCGCCTCGTTGGCCATGTCGTCGAGCGGCTGGCGGACGGTGGTGAGCGGCGGCGAGAGCATCTCGCACACCATCGAGTCGTCGAATCCGACGACCGACACCTCGTCGGGCACGCGGACGCCGCACTCGGTGGCCGCCTGGTAGACGCCCGCGGCCTGCAGGTCGTTGGCCGCGAAGATGGCGCTGGGCGGATCGTCGCGGCCGAGCAGGCGCGCGCCGTGGTCCTTGCCGCCGCTGACCATGAAGTTGCCGTAGGAGGTCAGCTCGGGATCGGGGTCGATGCCGAACGTGCGGTGCGCGGCCAGATAGCCCTCGTAGCGGTCGAGCGTGCACTGCGCGTCGAGCGGGCCGCCGATGAAGCCGATCCGGGTGTGCCCGAGCTCCAGCAGGTGGGTGGTGGCCATGACGCCGCCCAGCCAGTTGGTGGCGCCGACGGTCGAGATGCGCGGGTCGCGCTGGCCCGCGGGGTCGAGCAGCACGAGGGGCACGTGCAGCAGTTCCTCGATCGCCTCGATCTCCCGCTGGTCGGCCCGGGTCAGCACCAGCACGATGCCGTCGGTGCCGCGTTTGCGGACCGTGCCGATCCAGCGCCGCAGGTCGAAGTCGGGACGCGCGGAGGAGGTCACGACGAGGGAGAAGCCCCAGCGGGCCGCCGCCTGCTCCGCGCCCCTGATGAGTACCTCGGCCCACGGCGAGCCGAGCCCGTCGATGAGCAGGTCGATTAGGCCGACCCGGGGCGAGCTGGGCGGGCGGGGGGCCTCGTAGCCGAACACCCTGACCGCTTCGAGGACCTTGTCCCTGGTGGCGGCGGAGACGTGCTTCTTGCCGCTGAGGACCTTGGAGACGGTCGGCACCGACACTCCGGCGGCCGCCGCGACGTCGGCCAGCGTTGCTCGCGGCGCTCGGGGCACAGGACCTCCCGTTGCCGTGGGTGCCGGCGTCCGGCCGGCACCTGCGAGGTGGATTTTCGGAAAATTCCCACATCCGTCATGCCGCCAGCTGACCTGGTGATATCAGCGAACCGTCGCCGGCTCGTGAGGCTGTTGACATGGATGCAGTCCGGAGCTTAGCGTAACGCATCGGCAATGTCACCGTAATTTTTCGGAAAGCTATCCGGAAACTTTCCGATCGTCCATGGCGCGTTCCCGGCGGCACGCCGTGATCGGACAGAACACCTGTTAGCGCTATCATCCGTTGGAGATCGTCCATGCCACGAACGAGGGTGTATGCCTGCACAAGGTGAGCAGCCGGAGGCCGCGGCGCTCCGGGCCGGAAGCCTGCCGGCGGAGATGTCACTCGACGAGAAACTCGCCCAGCTCGTCGGCCTGTGGCGCAACGTCAACCGCGAAGAGGGCGTCGTCGCTCCGCTGCAGGACGCGATGCAGGGCGACGAGGAGGAGTTCGAGGCGTTCGCCCGCCACGGCCTCGGCCACGTCACCCGCCACTTCGGCACCACGCCCGTCGACCCCGCGCAGGCCAGCGCCGAGCTGGCCGACCGGCAGCGCTGGCTGCGCGACCACACCCGGCTGGGCATTCCCGCCATCGCGCACGAGGAGTGCCTGACCGGGCTGGCGGCCTGGCGGGCCACGACCTACCCCGCGCCCCCCGCGTGGGGCGCGGCCTTCGACCCCGCCCTCGTGGAGGACATGGGCCGCAGGATCGGGGCCTCCATGCGGGCGCTCGGCGTGCACCAGGGCCTCGCCCCGGTGCTCGACGTGATCCGCGACCAGCGGTGGGGCCGGGTCGAGGAGTGCATCTCCGAGGACCCGTACGAGGTCGCCACCATCGGCGCCGCGTACGTGCGCGGCCTGCAGTCCACGGGCGTGATCGCCACGCTCAAGCACTTCGTCGGATACTCCAACTCCCGCGCGGGCCGCAACCTCGCCCCCGTGCACGCCGGCCCCCGCGAGGTGGCCGACACGTTGCTGTTCCCCTTCGAGGTCGCCGTGCGGGACGCGCGGGCGGGCTCGGTCATGAACTCCTACTCCGAGATCGACGGCATCCCGATCGCCGCCGACGCCCACTACCTCACCCGGATCCTGCGCGACGAGTGGGGCTTCGAGGGCACGGTGGTGGCCGACTACTTCGCCGTGGCCTTCCTGCACACGCTGCACGCCGTGGCCTCCGACGCCGAGGACGCGGCCGTGCAGGCGCTCAGCGCGGGCATCGACGTCGAGCTGCCCACCG
The DNA here is from genome assembly GCF_004352805.1 of Nonomuraea mesophila. NCBI lineage: Bacteria > Bacillati > Actinomycetota > Actinomycetes > Streptosporangiales > Streptosporangiaceae > Nonomuraea > Nonomuraea mesophila. The sequence goes on along the minus strand of NZ_SMLD01000118.1, from coordinate 8,733 downwards.
GGGTGGCCTACCTGGAACCGCTGAAGCGGGCCGTGACCTCCGGCCGGATCCCGGAGTCGCTGGTCGACCGGGCGCTGCGCAGGGTGCTGACGCAGAAGGCGGCGCTCGGCCTGCTCGACGACGACTACGAGCCGGCCGGGTCGGGCCCGATCGACCTCGACGACCCCGGTTCCCGCGCCGTGGCGCGGCGCCTGGCCGAGGAGTCGATCGTGCTGCTCAGCAACGACGGTGTGCTGCCGCTCGGCCGGGCCGAGGGCAGGCGCGTCGCGGTTCTCGGCCCGAACGCCGGCAGCGTCACGGCTCTGTTCGGCTGCTACTCCTTCGTCAACCACGTGCTGCCGCACTCCCCCGGCGTGGAGACCGGCATCGCGGCGCCCACGGTGCTCGACGCGCTGCGGGAGGAGCTGCCGGAGGCCGTGATCCGGGTCGAGCAGGGCACGGGGGTGGACGACGGCGATCGCTCGGGGATCGCCGCCGCCGCCCGCCTGGCCGCCGGCTCGGACGTCGCGATCCTCGTGCTCGGGGACCGGTCGGGGCTGTTCGGCAGGGGCACCTCCGGCGAGGGCTGCGACGTGGAGACGCTCGACCTGCCCGGCGCGCAGCAGGAGCTGGCCGACGCGGTCATCGCCACGGGCACGCCGGTCGTGGTCGTGCTGATGACGGGCCGCGCGTACGCGGTGCCGCGGCTCCTCGGGGACGCCGCCGCCGTCGTGCAGGCGTACTTCCCCGGCGAGGAAGGGGCCGGCGCCATCGCCCGCGTGCTCAGCGGCGCGGTGAACCCCTCGGGCCGGCTGCCGATGAGCATGCCGCGCTCGACCGCCGGCCAGCCCTACAGCTACCTGCACCCCAAGCTGGGCGCGGCCGGCTCGGTCAGCACCATCGACCCGGCTCCGGCGCTGGCCTTCGGGCACGGGCTCAGCTACACCCGCTTCGCCTACGAGGGCCTGACGGCCGACACGGAGGTGCGGGCCGGGGAGCCGATCCGGTGCTCCGTCGTCGTGCGCAACGCGGGCGACCGGCCCGGCGCCGAGGTCGTCCAACTGTACGCCTCCGACCGGATCGCCTCGGTCACCCGGCCGCTCGCCCAGCTCGTCGGCTACGCCAGGGTCGAGCTGGAGCCCGGCGAGAGCGCGACGGTGGGCTTCGACGTGCCCGCGCGGCTGCTGGCGTTCACCGGCAGGGACGGGCGGCGCGTCGTCGAGCCGGGCGAGGTGGGCGTGTCGGTGCGCCGGTCGGCCGCCGACGTGGTGGACGAGGTGAACGTGCTGCTGACCGGGCCCGTGCACGAGATCACGGGGGACGAACGGCGGATCGGCGCCGTGTCGGTCGAGAAGGGACAGCCGTCATGAGGGTCGCGATCGTCGGCACCGGCGGCATCGCCGGCATTCACGCCGCCGCCGTCCCGGCGCTGGGCGAAGGGGCGCGGATCGTCGCCGCCGTGGACGTCGACGCCGGCCGGCTGGACGCGTTCGCCGCCGAATGGGACGTGCCCGAGCGGTACACGAGCGTCGAGGACCTGCTCGAACGGTCGGAGTGCGACGTCGTGCACCTGTGCTCGCCTCCCGGCCTGCACCGTGACCAGGCCGTGGCGGTGCTGGAGCGGGGCTGGTCGGTGTTGTGCGAGAAGCCGCCGGCGCTGTCGCTGCGGGAGTTCGACGAGATCGCCGCGGCCGAGGCCCGCAGCGCCGGCTCGTTCGGCACCGTCTCGCAGCACCGGTTCGGCGCCCGCGCGGTCGCGCTGCGCGCGGCCCTCGCCCGCGGCGACTTCGGGCCGCTGCACCTGGCGCTCTGCAACACGCTGTGGTTCCGTCCCGACTCCTACTTCGCGGTGCCGTGGCGCGGCACCTGGGAGTCGGAGGGCGGCGGGCCCACCATGGGGCACGGCATCCACCAGATGGACCTCATGCTGTCCCTGGCCGGCCCGTGGGAGTCCGTACGCGCCACGGCGGGCCGCAAGGCCCGGCCGACCCTGACGGAGGACTTCTCGACCGCGGTGGTGAGCCTCGCCTCGGGAGCCACCCTGGTGATCGTCAACAGCCTGCTGTCCGCCCGCGAGACCAGCTACCTGCGCCTCGACCTGGCCGGCGGCACCGTCGAGCTGGAACACCTGTACGGCTACGGCGACGACTCCTGGCGTTTCACCCCGGCCCCCGGCGACACGGACGCCGGGTCCCGCTGGAACGCGCTGCCGCCCGGCGTGCCGTCCGGCCACTCGGCCCAGTTCGCGGCGGTCGCCGAGGCGCTGCGCTCCGGGGCGCCGATGCCGGTGACGACGGCGCAGGCCCGCCCGACCCTCGAGCTCATCGCCGCCGTCTACGCCTCCGCCTTCACCGGCCGGGAGGTGGCGCGCGGCGAGCTGACCGAGGACTCGCCGTTCTACACCTCCCTGGGCGGACATCGGGCCCCGTGGCTCGCGACCGAAGGGACCCCCTGATGACCGAACCTGTGGACGGGCTGCGGCTCACCGACGAGCGCGGGCGCGCGCTCACGCTCATGAGCGGCGGCGTCGAGTTGTTCCGTTACGTGTACGGCCCGTGGGACCGGCAGCTGGAGTCGCCCCGCCCCTACTTCCACCCGCTGCGCACGCTGTCCGGCCGGCTGGTGTCGCTCTACCGGCCGTGGGACCACGTCTGGCACAAGGGCATCGCGTGGTCGCTGCCGAACGTGGGCAGCCAGAACTTCTGGGGCGGCGTCACGTACTACCGCGACCGCGGCTACGTGCAGGCGGACAACAACGGCTCCATCGTGCACAACGGCTTCGAGTCGATCAGCAACGGCGAGGACCGGATGTCCGTGCGGGAGTCGCTGACCTGGGTGGCGAGCACCGGCGAGCCGTGGTTCACCGAGCGGCGCTCCTTCGGCGCGCTGATCGGCCGGGACGGGTGGACGCTGGCCTACGCCACCGAGTTCACCAACGTCTCCGGCGCCACCGTCCCGATCGGCAGCCCCACCACCGAGGGGCGGCCCAACGCCGGGTACGGCGGGCTGTTCTGGCGGGGGCCGCGCTCGTTCAGCAACGGGCGCGTCTACATGGACGGGCGCTCCGGCGGCGACGAGATGATGGGCGAGCGCGGCACGTGGCTGGCCTACTCCGGTGACCACGACGAGATGGACGCGAGCTCGACGCTGGTGTTCGTCGACGACGGACCCGCTGATGAGGAGCCGGTCCAGTGGTTCGTCCGCACGGGGATCTTCGCGTGCGTCTGCCCCGCGCCGTTCTTCGACGTCGTACGGCCGGTCGAGCCGGGCGCGTCGCTGTCCTTCCGCTACGCGGTCACCGTCGCCGACGGCGACACCGGCGCGGACGGCGCGGCCCGCCTCGCCGCGGACACCGCCGGCGTCACCTCACGGCTCCTCTGATCGGAGATCCTGACATGACCCGCATGGATGCGTTCCGCGACCGCGTCGGCGGCCTCGCCTTCGGCGGCGACTACAACCCCGAGCAGTGGGAGCCCTCCGTGTGGCGGGAGGACGTCCGCCTGATGCGCGAGGCCGGGGTCAACACCGTCAGCCTGGGCGTCTTCGCGTGGGCGTCGCTGGAGCCCGAGCCGGGGACGTACACGTTCGGCTGGCTGGACGACGTCATGGACCTGCTGCACGAGCACGGCATCAGCGTCAACCTGGCCACGCCGACGGCCGCGCCGCCCGTCTGGCTCACGCACCTGCACCCCGAGGTGTTTCCCATCATGGCCGACGGGGAGCCGTTCGGCTTCGGCAACCGCCTGCACTACGACCCGTCGTCGCCGATCTACCGCGAGTACGCCGCCCGCATCACGACCAGGCTGGCCGAGCGGTACTCCTTCCATCCCGCGCTGGCGATGTGGCACATCAGCAACGAGTACGGCCCGACGGCCTACAACGAGGCCGCCTCGGCCGGCTTCCGCCGGTGGCTGCGGCGCAGGTACGGCGATCTGGACACGCTGAACGACGCGTGGACCACCCGCTTCTGGGGCCAGGTCTACACCGACTGGGAGCAGATCGAGGTGCCGAGCATCCCCCGCACCTGGATGAACCCGGCCCGCAAGCTCGACTTCAAGCGCTTCACCTCCGACGCGCTGCTGGAGTGTTATCTCGCCGAGCGGGACATCGTGCGCTCGTTCCGCGATGACGTGCCGGTGATGACCAACTTCATGCGTTTCTTCCGGCACGCCGACTACTGGCGGTGGGCGCCGGAGGAGGACGCGGTCGCGCTCGACATCTACCCCGACCCGGCCGAGGACGACTCGCACGTCTCGGCGGCCTTCAACTACGACCTGTTCCGCTCGCTCAAGGGCGGTCAGCCGTGGATGCTGATGGAGCAGGCGAGCAGCGCGGTCTGCCAGTGGAGGCTCAACGTCGTCAAGGAGCCGGGACGGATGCGGCTGGGCTCGCTGCAGGCGGTGTCGCGGGCGTCCGACTCGGTGATGTTCTTCCAGTGGCGGGCCGGCCGGGGCGGGCACGAGCGGTTCCACTCGGCGATGGTGCCGCACTCGGGCCCCGGCTCGCGCACGTTCAAGGAGATCGCCGGGCTCGGCCGGGAGCTGCGGCTGCTGGCGCCCGTGGCGGGGACGACCTCCCGCGCGCAGATCGCGGTGCTGTTCGACTGGGACGGCTGGTGGGGGCTCGAGGAGACGCACGGCCTGCCCCGGAGCGACTTCAGCTACACCGGCACGGTCATGCGGCACTACACGCCGCTGTGGGAGCGGCACCACGCGGTGGACGTGGTGGCGGCGGGGTCGTCGCCGGACGGGTACGACGGGTACAAGGTGCTGGTGGTGCCCAACGCGTACCTGATCGGCGATGAGGGCGCGGAGCGCATCCGGGCGTTCGCCCGCGACGGCGGCACGGTCGTCATGTCCTTCTTCTCCGGGGTGGTCGACGACTGCAACCGGGTGCGGCCCGACGGCTACCCCGGCGCGTTCCGCGAGCTGATCGGCGCCAGGATCGACGAGTACTGGCCGGCGCGCCCGCACGAGAGCTTCACCGTGGAGTTCACCGACGGGCGGCGGGCGACGTCGACCTGGTGGCGCGACGACCTCCACCTGGAGAGCGGCACGGCGCTGGCCACCTACGCCGACGGGCTGCTCGAAGGGCGGGCCGCGGTGGTCGAGAACCGCTACGGCGCGGGGCGGGTCGTCTACGTCGCGACGCTGCTGGAGCAGGCCGCCCTCGACGCGGTGGTGCTGGAGGCCGTCGAGTCGGCGGGCGTGCGGTCGCGGTTCGAGGGGGTGCCGGCGCACGTGGAGTGCTCGGTGCGGGGTGACGAGGCGTACGAGTACGTGTTCCTGCTCAACCACAGCGGAGAGCTGGGCGCGTCCGTCCCGCTCGAAGGGCCGGGGACGGATCTGCTCACGGGGACGCCGGTGCCGGGGCGGGTGGAGCTGGGGCCGCTGGGCGCGGCGGTGGTGCAGCGGCCGTTGCGTTAGCGGCCCGGCCACGTCGCAGCACCCCGCTGCTGTAGCGGCCCGGCCACGTCGCAGCGGGCGCTGCGGTAGCGGCCCGGCCACGTCACCTCGCGCGCCGGCGCAGCCAGAAGACGGCGCCCACCGCCGGCGCGAGCGCCGCCGTCACGGCGGCCACGACCGCGGGCGTACGGCCGGGGGCGGGCTCGGCCCGCACCGGGACCGGCGTGCCCAGCGCGGCCAGCAGCTCGGGCGTGAGCGGCTGCATGCCCACGGTCCGGTCGGACAACCGCAGCGCCCGCTCGCCGGGCGGGAGGCGCAGGTTGCCCGAGCACAACGTCGTGCTCAGCCCGGAGCGGCCGGAGCCGGCGAAGATCAGGTACCGTCGGCCCTCCTCGAACCTGTATCCGCACGCCGTTGACTGCGCGTGGGTGGTGACGCGCAGCTCGGCCTCGGGCTCGCCCTTGTAGACGTGGTCGGGGCGGAGTGTGGCGGTGACCTCGCCGGCGTCGAACAGCGGTTCGTCGACGTCCGTGACCGTGCCGGAGAAGACGGCCGCCACCTCGCCGAGGCTCGTCCGGGGTGTGCGCATCGCGCACGAGCAGGCCGCCGCCGCAGCCGGGGCGGCGGTCACGGGCACCAACGTCATGACCAGGAAGAGCATGGCGAATATACGAGACATCACGCCCATCCCAACGTGGCGCGGGCCCGATCGGTTCGATCACGATCCCGTCGCCCGGCGAGCCCTCACCGACAACGTCATGGGCACGGGCGCGCGGCCCTCGCCGAACCGGTCGAGCGTGAGGCCGGCGTCCAGGAATCCGTGCAGCAGCCCGGGCAGCGGCCAGTGGCTCGCCCCCACCTTGTCACGCAGCCCCTCGTTCGTCCACGACGCCTTGGTCCAGTGCCGGTCGAGGTAGCCGGGACGGATCACCACGGCCTCCTGGCCGCTCCAGTCGGCGAACGCGCCGACGAAACACGGATGCACCCCCACGTGCACGAGCACGCCGCCCGGCCGCAGCACCCTGGCGATCTCCCGCAGAACGCCCATATATCCAGGCATGTCGGTGTGGGCCATGACCGAGACCACCGCCGGCAGAACTCCGTCGCGGAACGGCAGCCGCCCCGCGTCCGCGCGAACGACCGGCAGCCGCGAGCGCGCGTACCGCAACATGCCCGCCGACAGGTCCGCGCCCACCGGCGTCCACCCGAGCTCCCCGACCAGCCCCGCGTACGCGCCCGTGCCGCACCCCACCTCCAGGCACGCCCCGCTCCCGCGCCCGAGCAACCCGCGGATCGAACGCCGGATGCCCAGCCGGTCGTCCGTGTCCCGGGGCAGGAACTCCCGCTCGTACCAGCCGGCGATCTCGTCGTACGCAGCGTCCATGACCCCATTGAGCCCCGGTCCGCCCTTCCCTGCGACCCCCTTTCGCCGACGGCGTCACGGACTGGGCGCCCGAAATGCGGTCGTGATCCCCGTACGGCGCGTGATATCCCTGACCCGTGATGATCACCAGGGAACTGCGCGTGTCCGCGTACGCCATCTGCGTGGAGGACGGACGGATCCTCCTCGCCCGCTGGGTCGGCCCGGCGGGCGAGCGGCTCTGGACGTTGCCGGGCGGCGGCCTCGACCACGGCGAGGACCCGGTCGACGCCGCGATCCGCGAGGTGGAGGAGGAGACCGGCTACACCGTGGCCATCGACACCCTGCTCGGCATCAGCACCCTGCACCGTCCCTACCCTCGGGGCACCGAAGGCCAGGCCGACTTCCACGGTGTGCGCGTCATGTACGAAGGACACATCACCGGCGGCGCGCTGCGCCACGAGATCGGGGGCAGCACCGACCGGGCGGCGTGGATCCCCCTGGCGGAGGTCTCCGGTCTTGAGCGGTCCGAGGTCGTGGACGCCGGCCTCGCCCTCCACCGCGACCGGCCGCCGCACGGCAGGGTCGCCGGGCCCTGACCTCGCGCTCCCCCATCACCGTGGCCCCTGACGAGGGGCGAGAACGCGGCGGCCGCGATCGCTCAGCGCAGTTCCTGCACGCGGACCATGTTGCCGGCCGGGTCTCGGAAGGCACAGTCGCGCACCCCGAACGGCTGCTCCATCGGCTCCTGCATGACCTCCGCGCCCCGGGACTCCGCCCGCGCGAAAAGAGCGTCGAGGTCGTCGGTGGCCAGCAGGATGCCGGCGTAGGTGCCCTTGGCCATCATCTCGGAGATGGTGGTGCGCTCGGCATCGGTGATCCCGGGGTCGGCCGCGGGTGGCTGCAGGACGATGGACATGTCGGGCCGGCCGGCGGGGCCGACCGTGATCCAGCGCATCCCGTCGTAGCCGACGTCGTCGCGCACCTCGAAACCGAGGACGTCGCGGTAGAAGGCCAGGGACGCCTCCGGATCCTGGTGCGGCAGGAAACTGGCGTGAATGGTGACGTTCATGCACGTCACCCTAGGCATGACCGAAGGCGCACGCTTCTCGATTCCTGATCGTCGCCCCCGGCGACCGCCCCGCCTTCCCACCGGACGACCCTCGCGACCGGTCAGGGCGCCTGCGACAGCACGAAGTCCACGTAACCGCCGGGCACGGGTGTACCGCCCGCCACCATCCAGCGCACGCGCCCGGCCCCGGTCAGCGCCAGGGTCGTGCCGTCCGAGTCGAGCAGGTTGCCGGCGGAGAAGTCGCCGTGCGACATGACCACGGGCAGCCGGGCCAGCTCTTCGAGAAGTTCGTCCCGCCGCCGCCACAACCGCTCGATGCGGGGATACCGGTGCACCCTCCGGGACCGCGAGCCGCTGCGCGAGCTGGTGACCGGCCAGCCACGGCACGTCGGGAATCGCCGTGGCCGCCTGCCACGCGCCGAGCCCGCGGGCCGCCACGCGCGGTGAAGCGGGCACGCCGGTGACGTCTTCGAGGTACACCACGTCGTCCACGACGCCGTAGCAGCGCGGCGCGGCCGGCCCTGGATCGCGCGGCAGCAGGCCGCTCGCGTACGCCAGCGGCTCGCGCCGCCAGTACGCCCAGTGCCGCGGATCTCCGGCGTAGGGGGCGTACCGCCCGGTACGCAACGGGCGGGCCCGGGCCCCCTTCCTGATCACCCGGAACGACACCTCCCGCCCCGCGCCGGTCCTGCCCACCGAGGAGCCGGACCCCGTCGTCCCGGCATCATGCTCCGGGAGGAACGCAGTCACGGAGAGCCGACCGCGCCGGTCACCGCGCCGGTGCCGCTGCCGATCGGCTCGCCGTGGCAGCCGGTCACCGTGCCATCCATACGCCCCAGCACGGCCGCCAGCACCGTGGCGGGCAGCCCGGCACCGCCCTCGGCCCGCTCGTCACCCACCCTGACCCTCGTCATACT
>NZ_SMLD01000117.1:0-28986 GCF_004352805.1 Nonomuraea mesophila | reverse complement strand
CCCCCACCGCCACTCCCACCGCCGGCACCGTCTCCCCCAGTGGCTCGCCGGGGACGCCGAAGCTGACGAAGGACGTACAGGATGCCTTCGAAGCGGCCATGGCGGCGCACCCGGGGGCGTCAGAGCTGGACAGGTGCACCCGGCGCACCCCGCTGACCAGCAAGGCCTGCGGCAGGGCGCTCGCGGCGGCCGGCAAGGTCGTCGCCGGCACCGCGCGCCGGCTGCGCGAGCAGGAGCCCGAGCACGCCGAACTGCTCTATGGCGCGGTGCTGCTCACCGCCCGCAAGATGCAGGAGATGCTCACCCGGCTGCGCGACCCGATCCCCTGCTACGGGCTCAGCGACGCGCCGCGGCCCCCGCCGCCGCTGCGCGGGGAGGCCCAGGAGATCTGCGCGGAGGGCGCCGACCTCGCCAAGTCGACGTGGCGGATCTTCCTCGCCCAGGTCGAGCGCTGACCTGCCGCGCCCGATGAGCTCAGCCCTCCGTCGCGGCCGGCTCGTCGGAGGCCGCGCTGTTGCCGGCCCGGGCCGGCAGGAGCAGGGCGGTGCCGACCACGACCACGGACAACACCGCGCCGATGATGAAGGCCAGCCGCATGCCGCCGAGGTTGGCGAGCACCTCCGTCACCCCGTCCGCGCGCAGGGACTCGGCCCGCGCGCTCATCACGGTGATCACGAGCGCGGTGCCCATGGCGGCGGCGACCTGCTGCAGCGTGCTCAAAATCGAGCTGGCGTGGGAGTAGAGCGACGACGGAACCGCTCCGAGCGCGAGGGTGAACACCGGGGTGAAGGTCGCGGCCAGGCTCACCATCAGCAGCATGTGCATGCCGAGGAGCAGCCAGATCGGCGTGGTCATCGTGACCTGGGTGAAGCCGATGAGCGCGAGCATGATGCCGACGGAGCCGGGGATGACCAGCACCCGGCCGCCGAACCGGTCGAACAGCCGGCCCACGCTCGGGCCGAGCAGCCCCATCGCGAGCCCGCCCGGCATGACGAGCAGCCCGGTCTCCAGCGCGCTGAGGTCGCGGAGGTTCTGCAGGTAGAGCGGTAGCAGGATCATCGAGCCGAGCATCGCCATGAACGCCACGCACATCATGATCAGCGCGAGCGTGTAGGTGCGGTGGCGCAGGGTGCGCAGGTCCAGCAGCGGCACGCCGCGCTTCTGCAGCGACAACTGGCGGACGACGAACACGGTGATGGACAGCAGACCGGCGGCCACGATGGCGCCGGCGACGCGGGCGTCACCGCCCTCGAACCGGCTGAGCCCGTAGACCAGGCCGCCGAAGCCCGCTGCCGCGGTCACCACGCTCAGCCAGTCGACGGTGCTGTAGCGGGGCTCTCCGACGTTCTTGAGCTGCCGCAGCCCGCCCCAGGTCACCGCGGCGGCGATGGGGAGCACCACGGCGAACAGCAGCCGCCACGACCCGAACTGCAGGATCACCCCGGAGACCGTCGGGCCCATCGCGGGCGCCACCGACATGGCCAGGCTGACGTTGCCCATCACCCGGCCGCGGTCCTCCTCCGGCACCACCTGCATCAACGTGGTCATCAGCAGCGGCATCATCACGGCCGTCCCCGACGCCTGAACGATGCGGGCGGCCAGCAGCACGGTGAACGACGGCGCCACGGCGGCCAGCGCCGTGCCGGCCAGGAACAGCCCCATGGCGACGGTGTAGGCGGTGCGGGTGGACACCCGCTGCAGGAACCAGCCGGTGATCGGGATCACCGCGGCCATGGTCAGCATGAACGCGGTCGAGAGCCACTGCGCGGTCTGCTCGGTGATGTGCAACGCGCTCATCAACTGCGGGATCGCGTTGATCATGATCGTCTCGTTGAGGATGACCACGAACGTGGCCAGCACCAGCAACCGGATCACGGGCGGGGTGCGCCCCTTGACGGCGGTCGCGGATCTGGCAGGCTTGTCGAGCAATGGACTGGGCACGGCACCTCGATCGGGGTTGTGGGACGAGACGTCGTCGCGGCCGGCATCCCGGCCCCGGGTCTCGGGGGTCTCGCAAGAAGTCGATGTCATGCACAGATTGACCTGTGCCACCGACAAAACTCATCGACCGCGCTCAACATTCCGACAATCGCCATCAAATGTCACGCGGTTTTCACCTGGGCCACCGGACCACGAGGCCACCACACCCCCCGCCACCCCCGTACACCAGGATGAACGGATGGATGTCCAGCCGATCGAGCGCCCCGCAGGATCGTTCCAGCAGCAGGTGAGCGCCGACCGGATCCAGGCGGTCTGCCGCCGCGCGCTCGGCCCGGACACGCGCGTGGTGTCGGCGGTCGAGCTGGGCCTGGGGATGTACAACACCACCTACCGCGTCACCGTGGAGGGCGTGACCCGTCCGGTGATCGTGCGCTTCGCTCCCGCCCCCGGCCGCCAGTTCGTCTCCGAACGTGAGCTCATGCGCAACGAGTACGCCACCGTGCCGCACCTCGCGAAGATCGCCCCGCTGATGCCCCGCGTCATCGTGGCCGACTGGTCGCACGAACTGGTCGACCGGGACTACATGGTGCAGACCCTGCTCGACGGCGTTCCCGCCGCCCAAGGGCTGTCGACGTATCCGCGCCGGTCACGTACGGGGTTCTTCCGGCAGGTCGGAGAGATCGCCAGAACCGTGCACACGGTACGAGGCACCCGGTTCGGCCCTGTGGCGGGCCCGGCGTACGACACGTGGAGCCAGGCGGTGACCGCGTCGTTGCGCGACATCGTGACCGACCTGGACGGGCTGGGGCTGGACGCGGCCGACCTGCGTAAGGCCGCGGCGCTGGCCGACGAGCGCGCCGCCGTGCTCGACGAGATCACCGAACCTCGCCTGCTCAGCGGGGACCTGTGGACCGTCAACATCATGATCGCCGCGGACGCCCCCGAACCCGTCATCTCCGGGGTGTTCGACCTGGACCGCACGTTGTGGGGCGATCCGGCCGCCGACTGGCCGATCCGGATGGCCGCGTCCAAGCAGGACGAGCGGGTGGCGTTCTGGGAGGCGTACGGCGAGCGGGACGAAAGCCCCGCGGCGGTGTGGCGGTCGCTGATCTATGAGCTCCGCCACCTCGGCGCCGTGCGACTGGAGCGCCACCGGCTCGGCGGCGCGGTCGGCGACTCGTACGACGCCGTGGCGGCCGTCCTGGCGGAGCTCACCTGAACGCCGCCCTGTGGTCGCGGGCGAAGTCGGCGAAGCGGCGGGGCGGGCGGCGCGGATCCATGGCGGTCAGCAACCACAGGTCGTCCACCTCCTTGAAGGCGTGCGGCAGCGTGCCCGGATCGCCCAGGTCGCCGGTGACGACCTCGATGCCGCGCCGTTCCAGCGCGCCGGCCCTGGCCCGGTCGCGGACCAGCGCCCTGAGGTTGAGAGCGGAGCCGTCGAGGGCGTCGAGCAGGGCGCTCGACACGCTTCCTGTCGCCCCGGTGATGAGGACTGTGCGGCTCATCGTCCGTCCTTTCCTCGGAAAATAGTCTCAATATGTGACTATCACAAGAAGTGACTGTTATGAAGGGTTACCATGTTGGGGTGACGCATCCTCCAGCCGGCGACCGCATCCGGGTGATCACGCAGGATCCCGACCTGGGCATCCTCGCCGCACGGTTGTTGTTCTCGTTGCAGCGGGAGGTCTTCGCCCGGCTCGCGGAGAGAGGGCACGGCGACGTGAGCCCGCGCCACGGCGCGATCCTGGCCTACCTCGACGCGGGCGGCGTCCGCGCGACCGAGCTCGCACGGCTCTCGGGCCGGCACAAGCAGATCGTCGGCCGGCTGGTCGACGAGCTCGAAGCGCTCGGCTACGTGGAGCGCCGGCCGGATCCGGCCGACCGCCGCGCCAAACTCGTGGTGCCGACCGAACGCGGCCTCGACCAGCAACGCCAGGCCGACGAGATCATCGCCGGCATCGAGCGCAGGCACGCCGAGACCATCGGCGAGCCCGCCTACGCGCACCTGCGGCGGGCCCTGAAGGCGATCACCGCCGAGAACCACCTGCCGGGTGGTGACGCATGACGGTGCCGGCGGACAGCCACGTGCACAGCGAATGGTCCTGGGACGCCCCGCGGGGCTCGATGGAGCGCTCGTGCGCGCGGGCGGTCGAGCTGGGGCTGACGGCGATCGCCTTCACCGAGCACGTCGACCACACGGTCTGGACGGTGGCCCTCGACGCCCTCGCCCCCGGCGACCACCTCGCGACCCTGGCCGCGCCGGACGGGCTGCTCACCCCGCCGGCGTTCGACCCGGCTTCCTACCTGGAGGAGATCGAGCGCTGCCGCGAACGTTTCCCGGCCCTTCGCATCCTGAGCGGCCTGGAGCTGGGCGAACCTCACTGGCACGCCGCCGCCGTCGCCAAGGTGCTCGCCGCCGGGCGCTTCGATCGGGTGCTCGGGTCCCTGCACTGCCTCCCCCACGGTGACGGTTTCGCCGAACCCCCAGGCCTGTACGGGCACCGGCCCGCGGCCGACGTCGTACGCGACTACCTGGCCGAGGTCGCCAGGCTCGCCGCCGGCAGCGAGGCGTTCTCCGTGCTGGCCCACATCGACTATCCGATCCGATACTGGCCGGAGCGGGAGGCGGGCCCGTTCGACCCGGCCGCGTTCGAGGAGGGGTTCCGGCACGCGCTGCGGACGACCGCCCGTTCGGGCAGGGCTCTGGAGATCAACACACGCATACCGCTGCACGCGGTCATCGTCAGGTGGTGGCACGAGGAGGGCGGGGAGGCGGTCACGTTCGGCAGCGACGCCCACGAACCCGCGGCCGTCGCCCGCGGGTTGAGGGACGCGGCGGACCTGGCACAGGCCCACGGGTTCCGCCCGGGGCGCAACCCGTACGACCTGTGGCCTCGGACGGACTGACCGCGGTCGCCTACTTGATGACGAAGTCCCGCACGTCGAGAGGCTCGCGCAGCACGGAGTGGCGCCGCGCCAGATCGGCCAGCCGCTGCAGGCCCGGCACGTCGAGGTCGGCGGAGTACGACCCGAGCTCGACCCCGTCGAGGTCGCTCGACGTCACCCTGGCGTACGAGGGAAGCACCCGCACCACCTGCCCGGGATCAGCCGCGATCAGGCGGTGCGCCTTGGCCAGCGCACGCTGGAAGGCCCGCAGCGTACGGGGGTTGTCCTTGATCCAGTCGTCGGCGGCCATCCAGCCCGCCGTGGGCAGCCCCTCGAACCCTGCCGGCGGCAGCACCGGCACACGTCCCTCCCGCAAGCCCGCGGTCAGGTAGGGCTCGGCCAGGAGTGCCGCCTTGACCCCGTGGTGGTAGGGGCTCTCGACGAGGACGACGTCATCAGGGTCCAGCCCGCCCCGTTTCAGCATGGCCACGGCGGAGAGCGCCGGCAGCCCCCGGAGGTGGGGGACCCCGATCTTCCTGCCCTTGAGGCCGGCCACGCTCCGGATCCTGGATCCGGCCTTGACCACGAGAGCCATGCTGCCGGGGCGGGCTCGATGCAGGCCGCCGAGGTGCACGTCGCCGGTCAGCAGATATGCCAGGCGCATCAACCGGTGTTGGTGCGCATCGGCGAATGCCTGAAAACTGGCATTGCGATCCAACGCTCTCTCCTCATGTCAGTAACCTCCAGACGCTGTGGGCACGCCGGAAGGTTGGCACTCGGAGACATCCCGAAGACAGCACACCGCAATCAGTACGTCTGACGCTGCACGGTCTCCGGATGGATGACGACCTGGAGCTGGTCGCCGGCGAGCATGGTCGCGAGGTCGCCGGCCCGCTCCTCGTCGGCGAGGTCCCAGTAGCGAGCGGCAAGGCGGGCACACAGGTCGTGCGCCCCGTCGGCCTCGATCGTGACGCGGCCGGCGACGGACACCCAGCGTTCGCGCTCGCCCACCGGGGCCGCGACCACGATCGAGGCGCGGGGGTCGCGGCGCAGGCGCCGTATCTTCAGCGAGTCCGGCTCCGTGAAGAACTGGACCGTCCCGTCGGCGGTGGCCTCGAACCACACGGGCCGGGGCTGGGGTGGCTGCTTTCCCCCGGCCACGGTCAGGAAACCGAGCAGGGGGCGGGCGAGGAACTCGAGGTCCTCGGCGGTCAGCCGGCTGGTGGCGGTGCTCATCACGGCCCTTTCTGGATTGCGGTGGCCGGTCACGGGAGCCAGGCTCCCGCTGCGGCGGCCCGTACGGCGTAGTCCTCGAAGGTCCGGGGCGTACGGCCCAGCACGGCGGCCACGTCGTCCGTCGTCCCGGCCAGCTTCCCCCGCTCCATCAGGACGAACATCTCGGCGACGTGGTGGGCGCCGGTCTCGTCCCAGCCCTCCTCGACCAGCGCCGCGGCGTACTCGGCGGGAGAGACCTGCTTGTAGGCGATGGGCAGCCCGGACGCCCGGGAGATCAGCTCGACCGCCTCGGCGAAGGTCAGCCCGCGCGGCCCGGTCAGCTCGTAGACGCGCCCGGCGTGCCGGCCGGGCTGCCCCAGGACCGCTGCCGCGGCGTCGGCGACGTCCTCCACGTCGATGAACGGCTCGGGCACCGTGCCGGCGGGGAGCGCCAGCGCGCCGGCGACCAGCGGGGCGTGGAAGAGGTCCTCGTCGAAGTTCTGGTCGAAGTTCGACGCCCGCAGCACCGTCCACTCCAGCTCCGAACCGCGTACGGCGTCCTCGGCCGAGCGCATGTCCAGCCCGAACGTGGACTCGCCCCAGGTGTCGGCGCCGCGCCCGGAGAGCAGGACCAGCCGCCGCACGCCGGAGGCGGCGGCCCGCGCCACGAACTCGTGCACCGGTCCCGGCACGGCCGGCGGCACCACGTAGGCGGCGGTGACGCCGTCCAGCGCCGCGTCCCAGCCGCCGGGGTCGGACCAGTCGAAGCGCACCGGGCTCGTACGGGAGGCGGCGCGCACCGGCGTGCCGTTCAGCCGCAACCGGGCGGCGACGCGCCGGCCGGTCTTGCCGGTGGCGCCGAGGACCAGCGTCATGTCGTTGCTCATGAGGACGATTCAACGGCGCCCGGTCGGACGATTCCATAGGTGAGAAGCCGGATCGCATGTGTCATCGTCTAGCCTCGGTGGGGTGGACGCCTTCAGTGACCTCTTCCGCGGGATGCGGGCGCAGGGTTCGTTGTTCGGCAGCTCGACCCTGTCGCCGCCCTGGGCGCTGCACTTCGTGGACGGCGCACCGCTGACGCTGTGCACCGTGCTCGGCGGGACGGGCTGGATCGTGCCCGAGGGCCGGCCGCCCGAGCGGCTCAGCGCCGGCGAGACGGTCATCGTACGAGGCCCCGCGCCGTTCACCTTCGTCGACGAGGTCGGCACCCAGGCCGAGCCGATCGCGTGCGGCGAGCACTGCGCGACGCCCGAGCAGGGCGGGACCCGGCACCGGCTCGGCTGGAACGACGGTTGCGCCGAGCCCCCCGCCGGCGCGACGACGCTGATCGTCGGCGCCTACCCGGTGCGCGGAGAGATCAGCCGCAGGCTCCTGGACACGCTGCCCGTGGTGCTGCGCGTGGCGTCCGGCGGCGGCGCCGACGCCGTGCTCGGCCACCTCGCCGCCGAGGTCGCCGCCGACACCCCGGGCCAGCAGGTGGTCCTGGACCGGCTGCTGGACTGGTTGCTGGTCTGCGCCCTGCGCGAATACTTCGACCGGCCCGGCGGCGAGCCGCCCGCCTGGTACACCGCCCAGCGCGACCCGGTGGTCGGCGACGCGCTGCGTCTGCTGCACGCGGAACCGACGGCTCCCTGGACGGTGTCCTCTCTGGCCGGCCGGACCGGCGTGTCACGCTCCACCCTGGCCAGGCGGTTCGCCGACCTGGTCGGCGAACCGCCGCTGACCTACCTCACCCGCTGGCGCATGACGCTCGCGGCCGACCTGCTGGCCGAGCGCGAGACGGCGACCCTCGCCGAGATCGCGCACGCCGTCGGCTACTCCGACGCGTTCACCTTCAGCGCGGCCTTCAAACGCATCCGGGGCGTCAGCCCGAGCGAGTTCCGACGCGCCGCCCCGGACCCCGCGGCCGTTCCGCCCGGCGCCGACCGCCGGGAGGTCGCTCGGTAGGTTCCTCCCATGTTGCTTCTGGTCCGCCACGCCATGCCCGCTCACGGCCCGGCCGTGCCACCGCACGAGTGGCCGCTCAGCGCCGAGGGACGGCAGGCGGCCCGCCGGCTGGTCGCCCGGCTGCCCGGGGACGCCCGGCTCGTCTCCAGCGAGGAGCGCAAAGCGTGGCAGACCTTGGGCGGGCACGACACGATCGCGCGTGACCGGCGGTTCAACGAGGTCACTCGCGTGGAGCCGTGGGAAGGCGGCTATCGCGAGCTGCGCCGTGCCTACGTCGACGGCGTGGACCACCCGGACTGGGAGCCGCGAGCCGACGTCGCCGCGCGCTTCGACGCCGGGATCACCGAGCAGCTCGTACGCGCCGGCGGCCGCCCGCTCGTGGTGGCGACACACGGCATGGCGATGACCGTCTGGGTGCGGGCGCGGCTGGGCCTGAAGGACCCCGGCGGCTTCTGGACGGACCTCCGCTTTCCCGACGCGCACCTCGTCGACCTGGACTCGGGCACCGTCGAGCGAGTCCTCGCCCTCTGACGCGCGGCCCCGGTACGCCGGGGACCGTACATCGGGAAAGACATCTTGTACACACGTTCCCGAAAGACCGAATCAAATACTTTATTGACATGTCGCAATATATGAATAAACAATCGGCTGTCACGGACCGAGCCCGCACGCCGAGGGCGTAATCCACGACACCAGGAGACGCAGAGATGCCTGGAATGAAAAAGCTGCGCAGTTGTTTCGTGGTGGCCGCGATGGCCGCTGTTTTCGCAGTCAATCTGCCGGCCGGCACCGCCCACGCCATCAACATCGTGAACTGCGGCAACCGTACGGACCTGCTGAAGTTCACGGGGCACGACGGAAACCAGACGGTCACCCGCGTACGCTGCTACGCGAACAAGGGGACGATGTCCGTCCGGCTGTGGGCCGACCAGATCTCCACCGGGAACAACGACATCGAATATCTCGATTACAACGGCGCCAAGGTCCGCATCAAGCGCTGGACCATCATGTATTTCCCGAACAGGCCGCCGCACGTCGACACCATCACCATCCTCTGAGACAACCGGCGGCGTCCTGTCCGCCTCGATGAACCTTCTTCGCGCGACACGGTTGGGGAACCGGGGAACAGCAGGCCCCTGATCGGCTGCACCGCCGATCAGGGGCCTGCCGCGTCGCGGAGTCTCAGCGCCGGACCGGTCCCCGCAGCACCGGCACCCCCGTACCGGAGTCGAGAACGAGACGCTCACCCAGCGGCCGGGCGAGCGCGACCGTGGTAACGGCCGACTCGAGTATCGCCGGGCAGGGCTCGCCGGGACCGGCGTTCTCCTTGTCCACGCCGACCACCACCACCTGGTCCGTTTCGTGCACGCGCACCCCGCGAACGGTGTCGCAGGCGCCGTGCCCGTAGCGGAGCAGCAGGTCGTGCGGCCTGCCCGCGACGAGGTCGTACGCCATCACCTCTTCGACGCCCCCCTCCACCCGCTCAGGACGGGCGGAGACGGCCGAGGGATCGACCGCCACGTGGACCTTCTTCTGCTCGACCCCCTTGACGGTGAACATCCAGGCCGGCACGCGCACCGGGCCGCGACTGGTCTCCAGCGGCACCCGGCCCAGCTCCACCCCGGTCACCCGGAGCGGACGGCAGCCCTTGGCCGGGCACTGCTCCTCGACGAGGCCGGCCGGTCGGCTGAACTCCTCGTACGCGCTCGCCGCCGCGATGAGCGGCACCCGCGAACGCGCGCCGTCCGGCCACCGCACCTCGGCGTCGGCCGGAGGGCCGGTGGGCAGTTCGGCGTCCAGCCGCCAAGCGCCATTGTGCGCGCTCCTGTTCACCCAGGCCGGGACGCGGCCCACGTGGTTCCAGCCGCGCGGGTTGAGCACGTCCAGCGCGACGAACCCGTGCCGCCAGGCCCGGTCGGCGGCCGAACCCTGCCAGCGTTCCGCCACGTCACGCGCACGCACCTCGAACGCCTCGGAGGACGCACCGGGCGAGGCCGGCAGGGACCAGCCGCAGGAGGCCGGCAGCAGCGCCAGGGCCAGGCAGACGATCAACCTTCGCACGGCACCATGATGATCCACCGCCCGGCGGCCGGTCCATCGGAGGCGGCGTCACCCTCCGGTCGAAACGGTGGCGGTGGCGTCGACGATGCGGTGGTCGGAGCAGGGCTTGTCGCGCTTGCCGCCGCAGACGTGCCCGATGGGGTGGGCGTCCGCGCTGTAACCGGTCAGCCTCTCGGCGGGGACGAAGATGAGATCCACCTTCCCCGACTGGCCGCAGGCGCCCAGCTTGTTGCTCTCGGTGGTCTGCTCGCCCCAGCCGGGGCACAGGGCCTCGCGGTCGTCGAGCTCGTGGTAGCGGCCGGCGTTGCCGTGGTTGGCGTCGGTGTTGACCGAGCTGTCGTACCAGCTGTCCAGCAGCGATGAGTCCGGCTGGATGTTGAAGTCGCCCGCGATGATGGGGATGTCTCCACGGGAGCGGTACGACTCCAGGACACTGTGCACCTTGCCGAGCTGGGTGGCCTTGTGGGCGGCGACGGTCGTCAGGTGCGTGGTGCAGAACCTGGTCGTGGGCTTGACGGCGGCCACGGGCGCGCAGAGGAGTTTGCGCCGCTTGCCCGACCCGTCGTCCGGCAGGGTCTGCCGTAGCGTGTCTCCGAGCGCGAAACGGCTGAAGATCGCGATGCCGATGCCGTGCCCGGCGCAGTAGCGAGGATCGCCGGCCGCCGTCATGGGCTCGTAGCGGGCGAAGTTCGTGGGAGCTTGCGGCCAGCCCATCTTCTGCAGGGCGTCGATCACGGCGCCGTACTGGTTGCGGCAGATCTCGTTGACCGACACGAAGTCCGGCCGGCGATAGCTGATCGAGCCGGCGATCGCCTGGATGATGCCGTTCGTCGTGGAGCCCAGGTGCTGATGGTGCCCGGCCATGTTCCAGTGCCAGATCTTGTACGTCGTGGTCGCCGCGGAGGCGGGACCCGCCGGAAGGACGGCGGCCGTGACCAGGACCGCCACCATCGCCCACCAACGGCGCACACTCGGGATCCGCATGAGGCAGCCGTCCCTTCCTCGTGATCAGCTCTCAGCGATCCTGTCCAAAAGACATGTCCGGCGCCACACCTCAATGGGACGTAGATCCGTTCGATTGCGACGGCGGGCCCGGTCCGTTCCTCCGGCGGACGCCGGGAACGAGGCGCTGCTCTACCAGCCACCCATGTAGCAGTAGAGCTGCTGATCGTGCTCCTTCGCCCGCCGCGCGAGCCCCACGAACTCCTCGATCACGGGCATGAGGTCGTGAGGGCCCACGTCACTGTGCCTCTCGTAGGATTCGCTCTCCGACCAGCTGACCGCCAGCTCCCACAGGCGCTCGTCCTCGACGTCGGCCAAGGCGTCACGAACCCGCACCGCGAACTCCGCGATGCCGGGTCCTTCGAGGTAGGGCGACCCTTCCGGCAGAGCCTCCGCCTCTTCCAGGCTCTTCGGCGCTCCTTCGGGCGGCGGATACAGATAGGTCAAGCCGATGAGATCAACGGAGTACGGCTCACCGAGAACCAGCGCGACCAGGCCGCAGAACTCGATCTCCGGGTCGATCGTTCCCGCGTCCACGGCGTCGAACGCGGGCTCCACGTCCGGGCTGTCGATGACCCTCGGACGCTCCGGATCCGCCAGCGCGGCATCCCGGTCAGCGGCCCGGTAATACTCGTACACGGCACCCACTGCTGCACTCCCGTGCTTCACGTGGCGAACCGCTCGACCGGCCGCCCCGAGCAATTGTGATCGACTATCGTCCCGAGTCCGGCCCATCGCATGCGGCGAAGCGCTGGAATTGAGACATGAAGCGCAGCCGCCCCCGAGTGCAGGCCTCTGAGATCGTCGCCGCGGCCGTGGCGGCCAGAGCCCGACGCGAAACGCGCGCCGCGGCAGGTCCTGAGCAGGCGCCACCACCACCGGTGACCGAGGAGGCACAGGCGACCTCATGGGGGCGCCGGTTACTCCGGCTCTCCCCGGTCCTCGTTCTGATCGTGGCCGCCGCCGGAGGGGCCGTGCTCCTGCAGCTTCCCGGCTGGGCCCGGTGGACGCTCGCCGGCATCGCCCTGGCCGCGGCGTCCGGCCTGGTCATCGCCTTCCTGCTCGGTCCCGCGGCCCGCCGCCTGGCCGGTGAGCGCGCCGTCCTCACCACTGCCGAACGGCGGGAGCTGACCGCCCACGAGCGCGTCGAAGCGGTCAACTCCGCCAGGCACACCCTCATCCAGGCCGCGACCGGGCTGGTCGTGATCGGCGGTGTCGTGTTCACCGCGCAAGGCCTGTGGTACACCGCGCAGACCCTCGAGACCACGCGCGAGGCGCAGTTCACCGACCGGTACACGAAGGCCGTCGAGCAACTGGGCTCCGGCAAACTCGATGTCCGGCTCGGCGGCATCTACGCCCTCGAACGGGTCGCCAGGGATTCGCCCCGCGACCATCAGAGCGTCTACGACGTGCTGACGGCGTTCATCCGCGAACACGACCCCGCACCCACGGCGAAGCTTCCCGCGAGACCGGCCACCGACATCCAGGCCGCACTGACCACGGTCGGCCGCCGGAAAGCCGACCTGGACGCCGGCACCATCGACCTGGCGGAGATCCGCGCACCCGGTGCCAGGCTGACCGGCGCGCGCCTGGCCCAGGCCGACATGAGCAGGGCGATCCTCACCAACGCGGACCTGGCCGCGGCGAACCTCGCCAGGGTGAGGCTGCCCGAAGCCGACCTGGCCGACGCGGACCTGACCCGTACGAGCCTGAGATACGCCACACTCAACCAGGCGACCTTGACCGACGCGGACCTGTCCGAGGCAGACCTGACCTACACGAACTTCACCAGAGCCACCCTCACCGGCGCGACCCTCATCGAGGCGACCATGCGCGACGTGGGCCTGTTCGAGGCGAAGCTGACCGACGCGGTCCTGATCAAGGCTGACCTGACCGGCGCCAGCCTGCTCGACGCCGACCTGAGCCGCGCGAACCTGACCGACGCGAACCTGACCAGCGCCGGTCTGGACGACGCGGATCTGGGCAACGCGAACCTGACCAACGCGAAGCTGCCCCTGGCGTTTCTGAAGGGCGCGGACCTGAGCAGCGCTGACCTGACCGGCGCGAACCTGCGCGACACGGACCTGAGCGGCGCTGACCTGACCGGCGCGGCCCTGACCAACGCCGACCTGCGGGGCGCGACCCTGACCGACATCTCCGGCATGACGGAACAAGACATCCGAAGCCAGGCCCGCGTCGATGCGACGACCCGATTCTGAGGCGGCCCCGCGTACCCGTCACCCCTGTCCGACGTGCCGCTCGGCCAGGGCCGAGCCGAACCTCTCCACCGCCAGATAGGTACGCACATGCGGATGGCGGCTGCCGACCGCGACGTCGCGCCAGTACCGCTGCAGCGGGTTCGCGGTGTCGAACCCGCTCGCGCCGTACAGGTCGAGCATGAGCTCGACGGCCGCCCTGCAGTCTCCACCCGCCCCCGCCAGATCCAGGTCCAGCCCGGTGTGGCCGGCGTCGGACGGGTCAGCCGCGTCCAGCGCCCGGGCGATCGCGAGCATCGTACGTTCGGCCCGGTTCACCAGGTGGGTCGCCTCCGCCAGCCAGTGCCTGGCCCCCGGCGACTCCCCCATGCGCGAGTAGGCGGTCATGGACGGCTTGCGGTCGGAGGCGAACAGTTCGTCGGTCACATCGAGCGCGCCGCGGGCCGCTCCCACCACCGGACCGAGCACCGTGAGGCCGTACATCAGCCGTTTGCCGATCGCCGGCATGGACATCTCCGCCACCCGCTCGGCCGGCACCAGCACGCCGTCGGCGGTGAGGCTGTGGCTGCCGGTCCCGCGCATGCCGGCCATGTGCCAGGTCCGCTCGACGGTAAGGTCGGCCACCGGGATGACGGCCAGGCAGAGCCGGCCGTCGACCATCAGGGCGAGCCCCGCCCAGGTCGCGTCCTCGCACCCGGAGACGTTCGGCCAGCTTCCCGTCACCCGGATCCCTCCGGCGACAGGTTCACCCCGGCCGAGGGGAAGACCGGACCCGCAGGTCAGGGCATCGGGGTCGGCGAAGTACTCCTGCTGGACCGACCAGGGGAGGTACGCGGCCACGAGATCCTTGTTCGTCGCGCACGTTCCGGCGATCCAGGCCGTGGACGGACAGGCCCGCCCCAGCGAGGCCAGGCGCCGGGCCATCGTTTCCGCCCCGGCCCCGGCGCCCCCGTACGCCTGCGGTGTGCGCAGCGCGAAGCCCCCGCTCGCGCCGACCGCGTGCAGGCTCTCGGGCGCCACGCGACCGTTCAGGTCCGCCTTCTCGGCGTGTGCGCGCAGCACCCGGCCCGTCTCTTCGTCGCTCGTCGAATGGTCGGTCATGTACGCACACTCAACCACCGGCCACGTGGCCGGGCCATACGCGAACGGCCCCGCTTCATACGCCTGTGTGCCGCCGGGCCGGACCGGCGACGTTGGCTAGCATCTGCCGCATGGATGTGATCAGCGAGGTGATCCGTACCATCCGCGCCGGAAGCGCCAACGCCCGCCTGATCAAGCAGTCCGGTTCCCGGGGCATGCGGTTCCCCGCCTTCTCCGGCAGCGGATTCCACATCGCGTTGCGCGGCTCCTGCTGGCTGATCAGGTCGGCCGGGGAACCGGTGAGGGTGGAAACGGGCGACATCGTGCTCGTCCCGTCCGGGGCCGAGCACGGATTCAGCCATGCTCCGTGTGCGCTGGAGGATCTTCCGGTGGCGGAGCCCGGCTCGCAACCACCGGGTCCCGGCCCCCTCGACTTCGACTTCCTGTGCGGCGCCTACCTGCTCGACCACGGCCGGGCTCCGCAGTACCTCCAGGCACTCCCCGACGTGATCACGGTCACGCCGGACTATGACCTCCACCCAGAACTGCGCTCGCTGACCGACCTGTTCGGCGCGGACCTTTCCCATACGCGGCTGGGCACCGGCGCGACCCGCTCCGCGCTGGTGGACCTCACCCTCGTCCACGCGCTACGCCAGTGGCACGAGGTCCAGGGCGCGGCCGGGACACCGATGATCGGCGATCCGGCGATCGCCACCGCGATCCAGGAGATCCACCGCGATCCGGCGAGGCCGTGGACGGTGGCCCGGCTCAGCGAGGTCGCGGGCATGTCCCGTACGGTGTTCACCCGCCGATTCACCGCACAGATGGGCAGGCCGCCCATGAAATACGTCACCGACTGGCGCCTCGACTACGCCGCCCGCCTCCTGCGGGAGACGGATGCCCCGCTGGCGACCATCGCCCGCCAGATCGGGTACGCGACCGAGTTCGCGTTCGCGGGCGCGTTCCGCCGCGAGTACGGCCTCTCGCCGGGCCGCTACCGCCACTCCACCGCAACGGCCCGCGACACCTCACCCGCCCACCACGTACGGCGACGCATCGAGAGCAGTTGAACGCTCGCGGCTGCCAGGCACTTCCACCGCCACATCAAGGGAGATCGGCCCGTGACAGAGATCGTCCCCCTGCGCAGGAACGCGCGCTTCCAGTGGTTGTGGCTCGGCAGCGCGGTGTCCCGGCTGGGGTCGGAGTTCACCAGGCTGGCCATGCCGCTGCTGGTGCTCGCGCTCACCGGCTCACCCGGGCTGGCGGGCATCGTCGCCGGGGCTCGTACCGTCGCGTTCCTGCTGATCCAGATACCGGCAGGCGTCTGGGTGGATCGGTGGGACCGCCGCCGTACGCTGGTGACCGCCCAGAGCCTCCAGGCGGTCGTCTCAGCGCTGCTGGCCGCACTGATCCTCACCGACCAGGTACAGATCTGGCACTTCGTCGCGCTGGCGGTGCTCGACGCGCTCTGCGCCGCGTTCATCGAGCCTGTCCGGGACACCGCCATTCGCGGCATCGTCCCCACCAGCCAGCTGCACGGCGCCTACGCCCAGGAGGAGTCCCGCACACATGCCGCCGGGCTGATCGGCCCTCCGCTCGGCGGCCTGCTGTACGGCCTGGGACGGGCGGTGCCCTTCCTCGTCGAGACCCTCACCTTCCTTGCCGCCACGCTCTTCTACACCCTCGCGAAGGTCCCACGCCGCCCGTCGGACCCGTCACCAACCGCCACACGAGAGGACAGCGAGGGGCGTGGCATGCGCCGCGAAGCAGCCGAGGCCCTCACGTGGCTGTGGCACCGGCGGGGCCTGCGGGAGGTCACCGCGGCGGTGATGGTCCTCAACCTGCTGGGCGGGGCGTTCCTGATACCTCTCATCGTGCTGGTCGGCGAACGCGGCGGCAGTGCCCTCACCACCGGCACGGTCCTGGCCGGCCTCGGCATCGGCGGACTGGCCGGGGCGCTGCTGTCAGGCCGCATCAGCAAACTCCTGCCGCCCGGCAGACTGGTGCCGGCCGTCCTGACCATCTTCGGCGCCGCACTGGCCGCCACGGCGCTGCCATGGGGAGCGTGGTGGCCCATGGTGCCCTTGATCTTCATCACCCTGTCGACACCCTCGCTGAACGTCGTGATGAACGTGGTGATCGCACGAATGGTGCCCGAAGCGATGCTCGGCCGGATGGGCGCGGTCCTCAGCATGGGCGGCATGGCGCTCAAACCCTTCGGCCCGGTTCTGGGCGGAACACTGGCTGCGGCACTGGGCGGCGCCGCGACGCTCGTCATCCTGGGCGGGCTACTCGGCCTGACCGCCGCCGCAGCCACGCTCAGCAGAGAACTGCGCCACTTCACCGGGCACGTCTCCCCTGCCACAGACGACGCTCTCCAACCGGAGGCAAGGCCCGGGCATGCGCCCGAATAGGCACATATAGCCCTCTTCCGTCGATCCGTACCAGCCCACGCAGCGAGTAATCAGCCACCACTGCCCGCCGGCCGTCAGTCGTTCGACCGTTCGAACCTAGTCGGGTGGCCTTCGAGATGGCTCCCAGCAATGCGCTTGCCAGTGCGCCCGTGAGTTGCCGATACTCGTCGTGGTGATCCGTCGGCGAGCCCGCCCGCGTACCTGCTTGGTGAGCCGTACGGCAACGCGTCAGGGCACTGGCGCGGCGATGGTGTCTTGGAAGTCGGGCGGATCACCAACCGCGTTCAGGCACTGAGCCGTGGTCGCTCCGCCTTCGACGACCCTGTGCCACTCCCCGGAGCGAGGGAGCGACATCCCGCCGCGGGGGGAATCACACCGGACCGCGGCCGGAGAAGCTGGCAACCATGAGTACTACACCTGCGGCCCACCCACCTGCATTGTCCGCGCCCCCGAGTCGGCTCACCATCTGGGCCGGCCGAACCATGATTCTGATCGCTGTGGCGCACACCGCCGTGTTCGCCCGCCTCGCTCCCTGGTCCAGCTGGCTCGCCGGGGACCTCCGCAACCGTGCCGCGGACAGCGACTCGGTGGCAACGTTCTGGGCCCTGCCCGGTGGATTCGTCGTAGTACTGGTGCTGCTGGGGCTACTGGTGACGCGGGCGGGGCGGCAGGGACAACACGTCCCCGCGTATGTCGGCTGGGTGATTCTCGCCTGGGGAGCGCTGGCCGTCAGCCTGATCGGACCGAGCGGTTTCCTTCTCACCGTCGTCCCTGCCGGCCTGCTCATCGCGGCGAACATCACCGCCAGCCGACGCGCCCGCACGTCGACCTAAGCAGGCCTCACCGGTCGAGCAGGCCTCCGACTTCTTCGCCCAGGCGGTGGCCTCCTGTCAGCAAGATCGGGATATGGTCCTCACAAACGCGAAGCCCCTGAACCGGAAACACCAAATCAGAGGCTTCATGTTGCAGAGCCGACGAGGGGAATCGGACCCCTGACCTTCTGTTCACAAGGGACTTCGAGACTGTCCACTGGTGTCCACCGCCGTCACGGACACCTGCTCGGGAGCCCTTCTGGAGCGTTCCCACTCCAGAAACATCCAGGGTTGTCCAGAGCGGTTGTTAGCATCCGCGTTAGCAAGATCACTGGCCTCGACGCCTCGCTGTCAGAGCACGCCTCACAGCAAGGTCTCTGGCCGAAGTACCTCACTGCGCAGGATGCGATGGATCTCGCCGACATCAGCATTATGGTTCGTCTGACGCCGCAGCTCCTTGCGCACGGCGTCGGTCACCACGTCGGATAGGAGTACCTGGGCCAGAGACTTCGGCGACGTGGCGGCGCGGGCCCTCCACAGGTCATCGATGAGGCGACGTTTGAACGCTTCCTTGGTCAGGTAGAAGAGCGCGTCCGTTTTGGCGCTCAAGCCGGCTTCACTGAGCAGGTCCACTTCAAGGGCCAGGTCGATGACCACGGGGAGGCCGGCAGTCATGTGATATGCCTGCCACACTTGGCCGTTGGAAAGGATCATCCACTCAACACCCTCGTTCACGGCGTACATCTGCACCTGCCGCAGATGCTTGGCGTTGAGCTTCTGGCTGCAACGCTTCACCTCGATGAAGGCGACGAGTTGCTTGTCGATGCGGATGCCGTAGTCAGCGAACTCACCCTTGACCTGGTACTCCGTAGTGAGGTCGTCATACTTGTCGTAGCCGAGTCCTGCGCATAGGAAGTCGGTGATGAGCAGACGTGTGTCCCCTTCATTAGCATCACGCGCTATGAGATCGGTTAGCGGCTTGGAATAGCGCCGTATCGCTGCTCGAACGCGGTCCCGCGCATCTGCCTCCCACTTCGGAACCGCCCGCGTCCCCGCCGGCTTCCTTGTCGGAGGGCTTACGACTTCCCTGGAGGCCTCACTCTGCTCGTTACCGACGATCGCCTGTGCGGCCTGTTCGCTCATGGCATCCACCTGCGCATCTAGTAGGGACAAGGCAGGCTAAGCCATGTGGAAGATCAACACATTGCGTCATCGGGATCGATACGGAAACGACTTCCATAGCGCCACTCTGAATATCCGACCAAAGCGACACATGTGGCACAAAATACCTCGGCGACCACTCCGCCGACCGGCAGAATACGGATTCCAATCGATCGACCGTGAAACCCAAATAGGAGAATGCGGCTGTCCGTTTCTCGGGCGGATCATCATCCCACTCGACGAATTGAGGCTGGTGCGTCCACGGGGGTGGTGTACGGGTTTGGCCTGGTCACAGGCGTGCGTGTGGGAGGTGGCGCGAATGTGGCTCAGCCTGGTGACACTGCAGTCACCTCGGCCTCTTTACCCGATGCCGGAACCCGATGAGGGGCAGCCTCGACGTCGATTGCCCGAGCCGCGGACAGTGCGACCCGAAGTGGGGGATCACCGCGATCTTTGACCACTTCGATGCGAAGCCACTTGTCCGTGATCGCCAGCAGGGCGAATATGGCTTGTGACCTGCGTAGGAAGTCTCCAAGAGTCCGTGAACGTCCGAGCTCGTACACCTCGATCGTCACTCAGTATGTCACTCAGGAAGCACACCTGCCCGGCCGTCAGCCGATGCGCATCGGTCGTACGCCCGTCCAGCCGCACCGACAACTCGTGGTTGGGGTCGCTGGGCGAGACGATCACGCTGCCTGTCTGAACACACGCCTGCCAACTTTTCAAGTCGGCGTCTAGTTCTTGTCATTCTCCGCGACTGTGTCAGACTCCTTTGTGTTATCGCCACCCGGGTGACCAGGGAGCACATTTGTGCATGACATCTTTATCAATTTTCGGTCCGACGACACGGCAGGCATCGCCACCTTGCTAGATCGCGAGTTATCTCGGCGATTCGGGTTAGAATCTCTCTTCTTCGCACCCAGATCAATCGAAGCAGGCCAACGCTTTTCCGAAGCCATCCTGACCGCGGTCAGGCAGAGTGGCGCCCTCCTCGCACTCATAGGTCCATACTGGCTCGCTGGAAGGTCGGCAGATGGTCGCGGTCTTCACAACGAATGGGACTGGGTCCGCCGTGAGATCATCGAGGCGCTCATCAGCCAAGTGCGGGTGATTCCCGTTCTCGTAGGCCGGAAAACGCCGTCGCTGCGGCCTAGCGACCTCCCGGAGGAACTTGCGATTCTGGCCAAGTTCCAGCATCGCCGCCTGGATCCTAACGACCCTGGGCCCGGTTTAACGCGAATCGGGGATGACCTGGCGAAACTCTTCCCGCATCTGCCCAACCATGACGCGTCAGAAGCGCAGCCTAACCGCCATCCTCCTCAGACCGGAACGATCGTGTACCGCCCTACAGGCCCTGTACACACTGGCAGCGGCAATCAGCACAACACCTTCCCCACTACCGGCAGCCACGAGAGAGGATGATCATGGAGGGTATCGACACGGTCGTCCTCACTCCGAGCGGGCCAACTCACACTGGTCCCGGTTCCCAGTACAACAACTACGCCCCTACCTACGTCAACGATCCACGCAGTCGCCGCCCCGTCCGTTCATCTCGCGCTGCGATTGGGAACTACCTGCAATGGCTACACCCGAGGTTCATCGAACCGGCCGGTTACTCCAAAGCCATGAGTCGCCTGCAAGAGGGAAACGCGGTCCTCTTGACCGGTGCGAGTGGTAGTGGTCGGCGCAGCGCAGGTCAGATGCTGTTGCATCGCCTACCAGGCGCCGAAGGACCGTTCACACAAATCTCTTTTTCCCCAGCAGACGATCGCGAGGAGCCCGAGCTGGAGCTAGCATCCGGCTACCGCGTATTGATTGATCTTTCCTCCACATCTGACGAGCTGTATTTCTTGGCACGCGAGCGGCTCGAGTACTTCCACGCGGTCGTCTGCGAGCGTCACGCCTTCTTGATAGCAGTGGTCCCTGACGATTTCGAAGGGCTGCTCCACGGTGAACTCGCCCGGTTAGTGGTCCCCATCGGCAAACCTTCGGGCCAGGTGGTGCTCCATCAGCATCTGACCCTGGCTGGAATCAAAACCCCTTCCGAGTTCGACCATCCGGAGTTGCTCGACAAATCGATGGGAGACATCAGAAAGATCTCTCAACTGGTCATTGAGGGAGACTTCCTTAGGTCTGGCAGTCTTCAAGACATGATTGCCCAGGCGATCGAGGCTATCTCTACCCCAGCTGGGAATCTGTCCGCCATGGTGGCCGAGTTACCTGGAACAGGCCGCGCTCTGCTGCTTTCTGCAGCCATGTTGAACGGCGCGAGCGTGGACGCTCTCCACAGCGCGGCTCAGGCTCTACAGAAAGTGGCCGGGCTTCCTGAGGATGACACTCCAGTCCTCGAACGAGCGGGACTGTCAGAGGAGCTGGGCAAGCTGACGAACGTCGCCGCCGACACCGACGGCCGGATCCACTTCTCCCGGCTCGGATACGACGGAGTGGTTCGTACCCATTTCTGGACCGACCGTCCCGACATGCGCGTGATCCTGCGGGACTGGATTGGGCAGGTGGTCGAGTCAACAGGCCTAGGTGCGGGCGACCGAGATAGAGTCATCACCCGCTTCACGGAACAGGCGTTACGGACGGGCCGGCCCGATGACCTGATCCATCTGGCGCAAGTCTGGACCAACCGCGGAACACCCGCGGAGCGCTGGCCGGACGCGGTGAGGATACTCCAGCTCGGTCTAGAGGACCAGCGACACGGGGCGGTTTTCCGACAAAAGATCATCAGCTGGGCCAAAGAGCCTCGGCTCCCGTTCGAGCGTGGCCAAGTTCTCGTAGAAGTTTGCGCGGATGTGCTCGTTCAGAGTGATCCCATGAGCGCGCTGATTCGCCTGCGGCATCTCGCACGGCAGGAGGATCGGAGGACCTCCAGCGCCGCTCGCGAGGTTCTCACTCGGCTGGCAGAGGAAAACCTTTGGTTCTGCCGGCATCTTCTCAAACGGCTGATCACAAGGCTGGAGTCGACCGATGCACCCAGACGGGTGGACTTCGAACTTTTCCTCCATATCTCGGGCCCGGAACGGCCCGCCTCCTGCCTGATCACCCGCGACCTTTGGCCGTTGCTGCTGCAAGGATGGAAATTGGTCATGGCGCGTGGGGAGCAGCCTGTATGGGAGCCAACCGTCCGGAGATGGCTCACGGGCGTCACCGACGGCCGACTCTCCGAGGACACCCTGACGATGCTTCTGGATGCGGCCACGGGGTCCGACAGCCTGCTGAGCAGGCTCTATGTCATCGCCCTCAGGTGGGCCCGTGGAAGCGAGGCAAGTTCGGCGCTCGCCGAGAGGTTCTGTCGGCGTATCGATGACCGGCAGGGCCTGTGACCACACCTAGAAGGGGCTCATGAACAGAACCGGCCTGCTAGGTGCCGTCGTGGCCGTCGGCATTGGCTTGATGGCGATCGCTTTGCTCGGTGACTGGCCTGTCTGGCTTCGGCTGTTACTCCTGGTCGCGCTGGCCATCTGCGCCGTCGCGGTCTGGCTCGTTGTGCCGCACTCGGCTCCCCGGTATAGAGCCGAAGAAATCGACGAGCCGCCCACCTACCATCGGACATCGACGGGCGAAGTCCTCCTGCCGAGCACCGCCGCTGGCTACACGTTTCGGTTCTCTGCAACTGTGCAGTGGTCCAGCACGTCCGCCAGTTATCACTCCAATCTGTCGGTCCTGGCGGTTGACGCCATTATCAGCCGAGCCCGGTCCATTGTCCTTAGAGAGCCGCCTGCGCTGGTCTCGCTCCTGTCGAAGCAACTCGACGCGGCCTTGAGCGTGCCGCGGCTGGATAGTTCCGGTCAGGTGGAGGCGGTGGCCGGGGAGGTTACCCTCGCCTTGCCGGACGAGGACGTGAAGCGACTCGACCGGATCGCCGAGCTCCGCAAGCAAGAGGAGCTCTGGGAGAACGAGCGGCGATACCAAAAGAACCTGCGAAAGTATCTGGGAGAGGATGTCTTCAAGTCCCCGGGCAGCGCGGTCATCTGGTGGCTGGCCACTAAAGAGGATCGCCTCAAAGAAGCCGAAAGCCTCATCGGCACCCTGACTCGGCTATCGGCCGCAGCCAACGATGAAAAGGCGGTCATCGAAGAGTTCCTCCCCCGTCAGAACGGTGAGGTCTTCCGGGAGCCAGAGCCGAACCCTATCGAGGAGGCCAGCGGGTGCCTCAGAAGACTGATGGAACGGATAGACCTTCCGCCAGACAGCGACCAAGGGATCCAGTTCGTCCACCGAGTTGCAAATGACATGACCGCAGCAAGCCGTCCCGAGCATGCTCAGACGATTCTTCGAGAATTCGGGATCGAGTTCAACTACTCAGACACCGCACCGCTCAACGAGGACTCAGAGCCCGAAGGTGAACCGTGACGCCCTCTCATCACGGTTTGGGCGGCTGACCGAGGCTCGAAGCGAAAGAGACATCCTGCGCGCGCAGCCTGTTGTACACGGCGTCGAAGGTGAGCCCTGAGATGAAGCCCACGGGTAGGACAAAAAAGAGGAGCCGGCGCGATGCCTCAGTGGTGAGAACGTCGGGGGTCGTTGTGAGCTGAGCGGAGAGGAAGAGCAATGTAGTTACGACACCAGCGACCGTCCCGAGCATCACGGTCCGTCCCCAGCGTGGGGTGTCGTCGAAAGCGTTTCGCATGATCGCGCCGCAAGCCCCGGCCAGAAGAGGTGCACCCACCAGAGCGGAGATCCCCAAGGCAGTGCCCGGAGGTTCCGCGTAAGAGATCGGGATGGCGGTCAAGGCCAAGAGCAGCAGAATGAAGCCAACGATGAGGCCCACGGTCTCGCGTCTGCCAGCCCGCCGTTGGTCATCCTCCGCCTGGCGGTGCCGGTCAGCGAGCAGGTCGTGCTGGCGTCTCAACGATGCCACCAGCCTCGACGCCGAGCCAGCGGTCCACGCCGCTGCCATGGAGGAGATGTCCTCGTCGTCAACGAGCTGGTGCTCTCCATGTAGGCGACGCCACACTCGCTGTGCCGCGCCGCCCATTGCTGCCAGGGCGATGATAGGAATGCCGCGCGAGATGGCGATCAACCCAGCTGTAAACGCCGACCGCCCACCACCGATGACCACCAAGCCGTCGACCGCAAGCAAGGCCCGGTAGTATCCGACCTCCCAGTCGGCGCCGGGGTCAGGACGCACGTCGAAACACTCCCGGAACTCGCTCGCCTCAGCGAAATCCGAATCCTTGCCGAACCGGCCATGAACCACCACCGATTGCGCCGCCGCACGGCCCGACGCGAGATAACCCTTAACCACAGTCTTCTCGATGAAATCCGGCCGACTGGAAAAAACTGCGATCCGAAAGCCGCTGATCGCCAGCTCTTGTCCAAGGGTTTCTGCCGCCGAAATAACCATCTCCGCATCCGAAATCTGCGGGTCATATTCGCGTTGCGGTGAAGCGCTGCCGACTATCGCAATTAAAGGACCCATGAGCTCTCTCGGCGAGAAGGTAGCAGTTGTAACGCACAGTATATCGAGTCGGGTATTCGGAGAAAATAGGCTATGAGCTGGCTGTCCGGCATGCCAGAGCTTGTCGTTATCCTGCAGGCAGCCTGGCAGATGTTGCCGACGGGTAGATCAACAACTTCAACAGTGATCCATTAGGGGGCATCTATTTTGCCTGGTGAGGTGGTATGGACGGGTCGAATCCCCGACCTTCCGCTCTTGACGGTCTCAGCTCCGCCGGCACCTCGATCAGCCACCCCATTCAGTGGCAAGGACCGACGAAGTCGGTCCGCGGCAGCCGATCGCCCCCGCCGTCTACGACGCTTACCGAAGTCAGCGATCGTGACGGCCGCACATTTGCGTGTGCGCGCAGCGCATGGCTCACCCGCGTGGCTCCTTCCTTACCTTGGCGACGGACGTCGGTCTTCATACGCTGAGCTGTGGTCTCGGCGGCTTCGACGACCGGCCATACAGCTCCTGGTAGACCTCGCGTAGTTCGACGGCTTCGGCGAGACCCTGCTCCTCGATGCCCGTGATGACCTCCTTGGCCCGCCAGTAGTTCGAGGGGACGAGCAGGCCGCTCATGACCGCTTGGAGGGTGATGTAACCGGCCTCTCCCGGCTCGTCCGTAGCGAGCAGGGCCAGTGCCAGATCGAGACGAGCGGAGGCGGCCCTGCGGGGGCGCGGTCCGCCGTCCTCGGTGGACTCCAATCGTGCGAAGACCTGCCGTGCGTAGTCCACCGCCGCGGGATCGCCCAGCCATGAGAGCGTCGTCGCGGTGTAGGCCTCGCTTTTGGCGGGGTCGTACCGGAAGTGGTGCTCTGGCCGGTCCGGCATGGGCATAGGAGAGACCATCTGGTGAATCCGATTGAGCGCAGCCCTGGTCTCGATTCCCTTCCCCATCCGCGCCCACGCCCGGCCTTCCTGCCCCGTCGCCTGGATGTAGGCCGAGCTCCTGCGAGGGGCGACGTCTTGCGCTCCCTGGGAGAGGATCATGGCGTGCTGGTACTCCCCCTCGGTGAGAGCCTGCCACGCCTCTGTTTCCAGGCACCAGGCCCTTATCTCGGGGTGCTCAGCGTGGTCGGCCAACTGGCCGGCGGTACGCAGGCGCGCTGCGGCGGCGTCGCTAGCCTCCGCCCGGCGGGCTAGCTCGATCGCGTCGATTTCGTCGCTGAGGTACGTCTCTTCGTCAACATCGTTGAAGAGGGCGTGTTCGCTCAACCCATACACGCGGCAGTACAGCTCGGCGTACTCATCGTCCGGCCGATGCTTACCGCACTCGTGATCCCGGATCCTGCGGACCATGCTCTCGGGCTCGGGCAGAACCCTGTCAGAGACCCGGGACAGTTGCACCGCGAGATCCCGCTGAGACCATCCTCGCCTGGTCCGCTCGGTGCGTAGCCGACCGGCCCAGGCCGGAACCTTGCTCATCGCGCGCACACCTCCGGGGGACGGGCGGACACAGGCGGATAGCTGGGTGCGCCTCCAGTGTCCTCTCCCGCAGTCGTACCACGAGTGACTGTGATGGAACCGTGCACTGGGACACGAACAACCACCCCGCGATGACCGACGCCGAACTGCACGCGCTCATCCAGAGTGCCGACCCGAACGTCCACCAGGTCATCGCCGACGCTGCCCTCGTACTGGACCTGCGCGGCCGCCAGCTCTCGGTGCTCCGCAACACCTATCCAGGCTGGGACATCGACTACCAGAGCGATGCGTTCGGGCGAGTGTGGTGGACGGCTGAGCTCCGTCGGACGCTCACCCTGGAGATGGCGACGGCGGGCGTCATGCGGTCTGTTCGGCAGGAGGACGCCATCGCGCTCGCTTCCACGCTGGCCTGGCAGTCCGCTCTCTTGCACAACATCGCTCTCGCAGAAGGCCGCCACACGCCACGCCCACCGGCGACACCGCATGACCACCGGCCCTAATCGCTGCAACGACTGCGGCCAGGACGTGATCGAGGTTTACCTCTTCGATCACGGCCGCCTCCAAATCGACCTCGATCCCAAGCCGGTCGTCGGCGGCGATTACACATTCTGGAACCCCACCTATGGGAACGGCCAGCACTGGCGTGCCACCTACCGTCCCGCCAAGGTATCTCCACCGCTGAACATGCCCGAGCAGGACGCCCAGCAGTGGGACGGAGAGAAAGCCGCGAACGAACGCTCATGGTTTGTGCAGCATATATGCGGGATGACGGCCACACAGATCGTCCAGGAGCGGCACCGAAAGAAGGGTGCATAGATCGCTCCGCCTGGCGATCCGCAGCGGGCTCGATGCAGATGCTGACCTCAACTCTATGACTTCAACCCCAGAAGCGACCAGCTGTCTCGCCCGGTGACAAGGATCGACGAAGTCGGTCCGCGGCAGCCGATCGCTCAAGCCGCCCATGGCGAGTACCGAAGTCGTGCAGAGATCTGGAGGAGGCACCGATCGCTAAATATCAGCGCTACGATCCGGACTCGAACTAGTATGACTCGCGGCCACAACGCTGGACTGGCGAGCGGTAGCTAGATCGACCTTGCGAGGACACTTGACCATCAAACTTGTATTTCCAGAGCCCGAACATCCTAGACTAAGCCCACTCGGAAATACAGAACCGGGCGCAAACTGGTATCTCCAATCCACCCGAGATGAAGCCAGATTGGCAAGACAAGCAGTCAACTCGTCATACGCCAGATTCCCCGACAAAGGCGATGCACTACTAGATAAACTACGCAGCCCCAATGAGATATTTCACACACAGGCACTAGACGAACTAGGAGTTCATGAGCTAATCAACAGGAATGTTGTAGCGAAATACGAGGAACGACTTGGCAGCCCCGATTTCTCTATCTATCGAGATGGAACCTATGTTTGCGGAATAGAAGTAGCCTCTATCCTCCTACGAGACGACTGGGCCGCCGAGCAATATAAACATGGTCGCATTGCGGATAAGCTCAACGCGGAACTACTGTTGGA
Source organism: Nonomuraea mesophila (assembly GCF_004352805.1). Taxonomy (NCBI): domain Bacteria; kingdom Bacillati; phylum Actinomycetota; class Actinomycetes; order Streptosporangiales; family Streptosporangiaceae; genus Nonomuraea; species Nonomuraea mesophila. Next base: position 1,838 of record NZ_SMLD01000117.1, on the reverse strand, counting down.
TCGCTGGTTCCTGAGCTTTGAGATAGTGTCGTGGCCAAGCAATCGCGAACCTCCGCTCGGCCGCCTCGTGGATTGGGTCCGCACTGAGCTTGCCCGACTTCCAACGGATCTCGCAATAGACCCTCAACACTACACGCCACCAGAAGCCACATACCGCAGCAAAGGCGTGGAGCTGCGCTTCCAATTTTTCCCGAGGAAGACTGATGCTCCAGAGCGTCCCGATGGGCGAATCGTAGGAACGGGGCCAATGATCGGCGGATTCGTAGACTCGAAAGTTCGACTACGGGACCGGCTGCGCAAGAAAGGCGGGAGTCGCTATGACCTGCAAGGGGCGCCTTTTGCCATCTTCATCGGCCTACAGGACCCCTTCTGCACCCTTGATCAAATAATAGATGCGCTATACGGCACCGAACAGATTGTTGTGCCGATAGGCCCCAGGCCTATATCCGATGAGAGCATCACTTTCCGCAGGGCAAGCGACGGATTTTTCGGGCTTTCCAAAGAACGGCCAGAGGGCAAGAACCGGAGAGTCTCGGCAATATTTGCGGGACGGTTCGCATGGCATCGCCCCGAATCTCTTAGGTCCAATGCGATCAGGTTTGACAATCCATTTGCTTCAACTCCGTTTCCGTCTGACATAATCTCGGTGGAGCATACCTTCTCGAAAGTGGACCACGGAAGCAACTCATCCAGCATGGAGTGGATGCCCAATACTCCTTTGCAGGACGGAACCCGGCCTTTCAGTTAAGTGACTCGTAGCCGCTTTGGGTTATTACAGATGGCTGACGTGCGCGACATCCTGTGCGACCTGCGCTTCTGCTTGCCCTGATCATCTCGCACGCCGTCGACTCACCACGGAGCGACAGGGAGCCGGGCGATGGAATATCAAGCTGGGATTCGCGTGTACATCCGCTGCTCGCCGTTCCTCTCGATCATGTCATCCTGCATCAAAGCCGGGCGTAATACGGAGGAGCGGTCTGCTGCGCGTGCCTGAGTTGAGGGAGTGCGGGGCGGTCAGTGAGCTTGTTCCGATCCGACGGACACATCGATGTGGTGTTCAGACCGCGTAGGTAGTCTCGTGGTCCGCATTAGGCGCGCCCTGCTGGCGTTGTCTTCGGTCGCCTGTGCGTCGTCTGCCTGCGTCCGGTTGCGCGGCGGGGTGGCCGGGCGGGACCGGCCCGGAGAGGCCGCACGCCCGCCCGGACCGCCCGGCCGCCCGCCGCCCGCCGGGCGGCGGCTTGAAACCGTAGAGAAAGTTCTCATCCACGAACGCATGACGTCTATGTGATCTTGATGCTCTCGAAACCGTAGAGAAAGTTCTCATCCACGAACGCATGACGTCTATGTGATCTTAATGCTCTCGCCAGGGCTCGTCCGCGGTACTCAGTTGTTCCACCTCTAACCAGCTACGCACTGATGGCATGATCACAGGTGGACGCGGTCTGGTGATGCGCTGACCCAAGGTGGTCGAGATGGTGGGATACCCAAGATTCGGCGTGTTGCTGGCGAGATTGGCCAGCCACCGAGGCCTGAGCCTCGATGACCTGGCCCATTTATCCGAGGTCCCTGAGGCCAAGCTGCAGGAGGTGTATGACGGCGCAGAGCCTGGTCGAGAGCTGCTCCTACGGCTTGCACCGACGCTTGGCTGGCATGAGGTGGACGTTTTCGCGCTTGCGGCGATGCCTGCACCCGACGAACTCACGCCCTTGGAGAGAAATAGTCAATACCTGTGGATCAAGATCTTTTATGCGGCTATTGACCGCTCCTCGATGGCCAGTGATTCCTCGGGCCGCTCGACGAGCTTGCCCTTGACGAAGGTCGCCCCGGCGCGGACCAGG
>NZ_SMLD01000116.1:0-29545 GCF_004352805.1 Nonomuraea mesophila | reverse complement strand
GACCCCGTCTGCGCCAGATCCCCCACCACGGTCAGCGACTTGGCCGGCACCCGCCGCATCACCATCCGCCAGGCCATCGGCGACAACTCCTGCGCCTCGTCAACGATCACGTGCCCGTAGGCCCACGAACGGTCGGCCACCGCCCGGTCGGCCGTGGTCAGGCCCGAGCCGTCGTCGGCGTGCCGCTCGGCCAGCACGTCGGCCCGGTCGAAGATGCCCTGCTCGGCCACCCCCGTCGACTCCAGCACCTCATGAGCGAAGAGCTCCTGCCCGGCCCACTCCTGCGCGGCCTCCCTGTCCGCCGCCCGCCGCGCCGAGTCGTCCTCGCCGAGCAGCTCGGCCGCCTCGTCCAGCAGCGGCACGTCGCCCGGAGTCCAGGCGGAGCCCGGCCGGCGCAGGAGCGCCCGCCAGTCCAGATCCGGCGGCACCACCGACCGCAACGTCCGCGCCGACGACAGCAGGTCCTCGACCAGCCGCTGCGGCGTCAGCTCCGGCCACAACGCGTCCACCGCGCGCCGGATCTCCGGCTCACCCCACAACCGCCGCGACGCCAGCTTCAGATCGATCTCGTCCAGGTCGGCCTCCAGGTCGAGCGGCTCGGTCAGCTCGGGCTCGTCCACCTCCAGCTCCTCGATGTGCAGCGACTCCTCCAGCGCCCGCGCCTCCGCCCTGGCCAGCTCCTTCAGCAGCTCGCTGACGTACAGCTTGCGCGCCATGTTGTGCGGCAGCCGCACCGCCCGCGCCCGCTCGCGCAGCCGCGCGCACACCTCGTACGGCACCCGCAGCCGCAACCCGTCCAGCTCCACGACCAGGTCACCGTCCGGCACCGCCTGGCGCAGCTCCAGCGCCCCGGCCACCACCCCGGCCATGCGCGGATCCCCCTTGGCCACCGCCGCGCCCGGCGCGTCGGCCGCGCTCGCCCGCACCCCCGGGAACATCTCCCCGACCGTGGCCATCACCACCTGCGTCTCCCCCAGCGCCGGCAGCACCTGGCTGATGTAGCGCAGGAACATCGGGTTAGGGCCCACCACGAGCACCCCGCGCCGCTCCAGCGTGTCGCGGTGGGTGTAGAGCAGGTACGCCGCCCGGTGCAGCGCCGCCACCGTCTTGCCGGTGCCCGGACCGCCCTGCACGACCAGCGCCCCCTGCAGCGAGGAGCGGATCACCCGGTCCTGCTCGCTCTGGATCGTCGCCACCACGTCGCTCATCCGGCCCGTCCGGCCCCGGCGCAACGCCGCCAGCAGCGCGGCCTCGCCCACCAGCGCGCGCCGGTCGCCGTCGTCCATGCCCTCCAGGTCGAACACCTCGTCGTCGATGCCGACCACCGTGCGGTCCTTCAGATGCAGGTGCCTGCGGCGCACCAGCCCGCCGGGGTCGGTGGCCGTGGCCACGTAGAACGGCCGCGCCGCCGGCGCCCGCCAGTCGATCAGCACCGACTCGTGCCCCTCGTCGCGCAGGCCGATCCTGCCGATGTACGTGCTGTGCCCGGAGCCGTCATCGATCCGGCCGAAACACAGTCCGCGCTCCACCGCGTTGAGCTGGGCCAGGCGCCGCGCCTGCTCCGAGGCCATCACCTCGCGCTCGACCATCGCCTGGCGGGTGCCCGTCGCCCTGCCGTACGCCGTGCGCAGCGCCTCCTGCGCCCGCTGCCGGGCCACGTCGAGCCGGCCGTACAGCCACGACACGGCACGCTGCTCGCTGTCAAGGGCTTGCGCGAGACCATCTTGACGATTAGCCATTCGCTGGTATACTCCTATCGGGAGGGTTGTGAATGCTCATGCTAGATAAAGGCAGCATTCGAGCTTAACCCCCGCGTGCGCGCGCGGCAACCCCTCAGGCGTCTCCTCATCCTGCATACGCGTATCGTCGTGTCAGAGGAGGCGACGATGGCGAAGACGACCACGATTCACGTGCGACGCGTCTACGACGAGCCCACAGGCGACGACGGCACCCGGGTGCTGGTCGACCGGGTCTGGCCGCGCGGAATGGCCAAGGACCGGGCCCACCTCGACGAATGGTGCAAGCAGGTCGCACCCTCGACGGAACTGCGCACCTGGTACGCCCACGACCCCGAGCGCTTCGAGGAGTTCGCCCGCCGCTACCGCGACGAACTGCGCGACCCAGAACGCGCCGAGGCCCTCGCCCACCTGCGCGAACTCGCCGAGAACCGGCCGCTCACCCTGCTCACCTCGACCAGACGGCCCGAGATCAGCCAGGCGGCCGTGCTCGCCGACGTGCTCAGCGCGTAGCAGGGCGAGAGCCGCCCCGCACACGTCACCGCCCGACCAGTGCCCTGCGAGCCAGGGTGTGATCGGGGCGGGACGCCTCGTAGAGGTTGGCCGCTCGGGTGCCGGGCCGGGTATCGGGGGTCGTCTACTCGTTTGACCAGCGGCTGGTGAAGAGTTCCTCGCCCGGCGGAGAACCGGGCAACGGGCCGTGTCCCGGCCGCAACCCGTCGAGCGCTATCGCGATCAGCCGTCGGCGCGCCTGGGCAGCGGCGGTCAGCAGATCGTCCCTGCCCTGCTTGCGCAGCTGATCGACCACCGGGGAACGGCCGAACTGCTCGATGAGCAGCGAGATGTCGACCGCGGCCACGTCCTCGCGCAGTACGCCGGCCTGGTGCGCCCGCCGTACCAGCTCGGCGAGCAGTTCGTCGCCGCGGCGGGCCTTGGCGCTCATCTCCTGGCTCACCTCGATGGTGCCGGCGACCGGCGCCAGCAAGCCCTGCCCGAACGCCACACAGCCATGAACGAAAGCCGCCAGCCCCGCCCACGGGTCAGGGTCGGCCAGACCCTGCTCGGCCGCCTCGTTCCAGTGGTCGAGAGAGAGCAGGCTGAGCCGCTGGAACAGCTCCTCCTTGGTCTTGTAACGGCGATAGAGGCTGCCGATACCGACGCCCGCCCGGGTCGCGATGGCGGCCACCGACGCGTGCGCGCCGTCTTCGGCAAGCACATCGCGCGCGGCCTGAAGCAAAGCGCGGTCGTTGCGTTCTGCGATGTCTTTGCGCGTGGTCATCGCCACAGACCCTACCAGTTGCGGAGCGAAGCGCTCCGCCAAGAGCCTCTCCGCCGTAATCACTCGTCAGCGGGCCATTCCTCGGCCAGGAGCGCGTATGAGAGACCGTCGAGCCATCCCTTGGTGCGGTGGAGCGCGTCTCTCACCGTGTGCTGTTCGCGGCGCATCCCGACCCGCTCCATCAGCCGCCACGAGGATTCGTTGTCGTAGAAGCAGTCCGCGTGCAGGCGGCGCAGGCCAAGACGCTTGAAGGAGATGCCGATGAGGGCGCGTACCGCCTCGGTGGCGTAGCCCTGGCCGCCGTAGGCGGGATCGAGCGTCCACCCGAGCTCTCCTTGGACGCTTCTCGCCTGGTCAGCGACCTCTTCCTGGGCCCAACAGTCCTGGATCTTCAGTGTCAGGTCACCGATCACCCGGCCGTCCAGTTCGACGATGAGCAGGTCCACGAGCCGCTCCTCGCGGAGGAAACGCTCACGGTAGTCGTCGTAGGCCTCTGTGGCGGCCGCCACCCATTCGTGAGTCTCCGGAAGCTGCCGGAAGGCCCAGGTCGCGTCCAGGTCCTCGGGGGGCAGCCCGGCGCAACAGCAACCGCTCGGTGGAGATCGGCCAGTCCAGCGTGTCAAGAGGGTGACGCATGGGCCCTGATACTGACAGCGGGCCGTGGCGATACACAAACGGATTACCGCGGATCGCGTACAGCGCGCGGGCCCTTTCCACGCCGTGTGCCCTCCGACCGTGCAGTCCGCGGTTCACGCTGCTTCGGAGCTGAGGGTGGGTGTCACGGGCCGGCGGGCCGCCAGCCGCGTGGGCAGGGCGGTGAGCGCCGCCGTCGCCACCAGAGCCGCCACCACGGCGCCGGACAACCACGACGAGGGAGCCTCTGCCGCGTTGTCGGCGGCGAAGAGCGAGAGCAGGCCGGTGCCCAGCGGGACCCCGATGACGGCGCCGGGCAGGCTGGGCAGAAGCTGGGCGGCGGACAACCCCGCGGAGACCTGACCCGGAGTGGCGCCCAGCGTGCGGGCGATGGCCAGGTTCGCCCGGGCCTCCATGGCGGTGGTCCAGGTGAACGTGATGGTGTTCACCACGGCCAGCACGATCAGCAGCACGGTCACGGCCAGCATCAGCCGGCGGTCGTGCTCGCCCCGCAGATTGGGCAGCACGCTGGAGCCGTCCAGGCCGTAGCCCCGCTCCGGCTGGGCGTACAGAGTCAGCAGCGCGACGATCCCGATCACCGTGATGGCGGTGGCGCACGCCTGCAGCACGGCGCGGCCCGGCCGGCGGGCGGTCAGCCGAAGACCGAGCAGCAGCGGCGTGGGCAGCAGCGCCGACAACGCGGTCAGCCACGGCCGGCGACGAGGCTGGTGAGCGGTGACGGTCAGCGCCGTGACGGTCGCCGTACGCAGGGCGCGCAACGTGGGACGCAGCGCCGACAACACCGCCACCGCCACGGCGAGAGCCGTCACCGCGGCCACGGTGCCGCCGCCCGGCCCGGCCACCTCGCCGATCCTGCTGGCGGTGGGACTGGCGATCACCGGCGCGACCAGCCGGGCGATCACCAGCCCCAGCACCTCACCGGCCAGCGCGAGCACCACATACTCGGTCAGCAGGACCGCGGCGATCAGACCCGGCCCCGCGCCCACGGCCTTGAGCAGCCCGGCCCGGCGCGTCTGCTCGACGACGCGCCCCGCCGCCAGCGCCGCCACGCCGGTGACGGCCAGGAAGCTCAGCAGCCAGCTTCCGACGACCAGGATCGGCAGGCTGTTCTTCAGGATGACCATGTCCTGCTCGGCTCTGAACTGCCAGGACTGGAAGTGGGCCACGACAGGCAGGTCGTGGTGGGCCTCGCGGAAGGCCCCGGTGGCCGCGGGATCACGCAGCTTGAGATCCACGGCCGTGGTCACCGGCAGATCCCGGGACGAGGCCAGCGCCCGGGCATCCGACCGGGTCATCCACGCCAGTCCGCTGTAGTCGACGGGACCGCCGCCCGGGCCGATCTGCGCCGCCCAGGGATAGACGGAGGTGGCCGCCGTCACCGCGATCCCGACGACGGAGTAGGACCGGCCCTCGATGGTCACGCGGTCACCCACACCCGCGCCCAGCGCGGCGGCGAAGCCCCGTTCGAGCACCGCGCCGCCGGGACGCACCCAGCGCCCCGAGGTCACCAGCGGCCGGTTGACCGCTCCGAGCTTCTCACCGAAACCGTGCACCACCACGTTGGAGGTGCGGCCACGCGCGGTCAGGCCGGCGTGGACCACGCGATAAGGCCCATGGTGGGCCACCACGCCCGGATCATCGGCCAGCGAGGCCAGCGCCCTGGTCACGGCGGAACCCGTCTCACCCGACAGCACCACCACGTCCGGCCCGGCCGTGGCCGCCCGGGTCTGCTCGTACAGCGCATCGCTGACCCCCCGCAACGACAGGCCCAACGCCAACGTCGCCGTGGCCACGGCCACCGCGAGCACCAGCATCGCGGCTTGAGCCCTACGCCGGCGCACACCGGCCAGCACCAGGCGCCCGACCAGCACGACGGCGCCCATCAGCCGTCCAGCCCGATCAGCCCGCCGAGCCCCCGCCGGTGAGAGCCGGCCAGGCAGGTGTCATCGGCGAACATCCCGTCACGCATCGAGACCAGCCGGTCCGCGATGGCCGCGACCCGCTCGTCGTGCGTGACCATCACCAGCGTCTGCCCCGCCGTACGCAGCTCTTCGAAGATCCGCAGCACCTCCAAGGTCGCCGCGGTGTCGAGATTGCCGGTCGGCTCGTCGGCCAGAACGACCAGCGGATCGTTGACCAGCGCCCGCGCGACGGCCACCCGCTGACGCTGCCCACCGGACAACTGCGACGGCAGATGCCCGGCACGGCCGCTCAGCCCGACACGTTCCAGCAGACGGCCCGCCCGCCGCCTGGCCTGACGCCGCGAGCCCCCGGCCAGCAGCACCGGCAGCTCCACGTTCTCCGCCGCCGACAACTCCTCCACCAGGTGGAAGGCCTGAAAGACGAACCCCACCGACCGGCGCCGCAACCGCGCCAGAGCCCGCTCACTCAACGTGTCCACACGCCGCCCGCCCAGCCACACCTCCCCGCCGCTCGGCCGTTCCAGACCACCCAGCAGATGCAGCAGCGTCGACTTCCCGCAACCACTGGGCCCCATCACCGCCACCATCTGCCCCGGTGGCACCTGCAGGTACACCTCGTCGACCGCGCGCACCAGGCTCTGGCCGTGACCGTGATGCTTGACCAGGCCATGCGCCTCGATCACCGCGGCCGGCCCGTTCACGCGCCCTCGCCTTCGTCATCGGTGCCCGACCAGGCCCGCTCGCAGGCCTCCAGCCAGCGCAGATCCGCCTGCAACCGCAACACGACCCCTTCCAGCAGCAGCCCGGCGGGAGAGCCCACCGGCTCGGCCAGCGCCGCCTGCTGAGCCTCACGCAGACGGCGCAGCAGCTCACGGCGCTGCGCCCCCACCAGTTCCACCGGATCGGCCAGCCGGGCCGCGGCCGCCGCGGCGAGCTTGAGATGAAACTCCGCCAGATCCGGTTTCGGCCAGCCCACCTCGGCCAACCAGGCGCTCACCCGCTGCTGCCCGGCCGCCGTCAGCGCGTAGACCTTGCGCTCCGGCCGCTCCGGCAGGCCGTCCGCGCGCTCGCCGACCACGAGCCCCGCCTTCTCCAGCCGGGCCAGCGTCACATAGATCTGGCCGGGGTTCATCGACCCACCCAGCGGGCCGAGGCTACGCCGCAGCCGGGCACGGAGGCCGTACCCGTGCGACGGCTCCTTGGCCAGCATCGCCAGCACCGCGTCCTGCATGCCACCCCCTAACGGTTGGCTAATAGATAGCGGTTAGCCAATAAGGTGTCAAACCAGCCCGCCCGTGCGGCACCCGCCGATCGGCCCCCCTCACCCGCGCTGAGGCAGGATGCTAACTTGACGCTCCATGTCGGACTATCTGCGTGAGCTGTTCTCCCTGCACGGCCGCCGCGCCCTGATCACCGGCGGCAGCTCCGGAATCGGGTACGCCATCGCCGAAGCCATCGGCCGAGCCGGAGCCGAGGTCGTGGTGGTCGCCCGCAGGCAGGACCCCCTGGACAAGGCCGTCACCCGGCTGCGCGAGCACGGCGTCACCGCTTCCGCCATCAGCGCCGACCTCGGCCGGCGCGACGACGTCGAGCGGGTCTGCGCCACCGCGGGCACCATCGACATCCTGGTCAACGACGCCGGCAACAACATCCGCAAGCCCATGGCCGAGCTCACCGTCGACGACTACGAACGCACCATGGCCGTCAACCTCACCGCGCCGTACCTCCTCGGCCAGCACTTCGGCCCCCGGATGGCCGAACGCGGCTGGGGACGGATCATCAACATCGGCTCCCAGCAGTCGATCAGCGCCTTCGGCGACAGCGGGGCCTACGGCGCGGCCAAGGCCGGACTCGCCGGACTGACCCGCTCCCAGGCCGAGGCGTGGTCGGCCAGCGGTGTGTGCATCAACACGATCATCCCCGGATTCGTGCTGACCCCGCTGACCGAGCCCGCCCAGGCCGTGCCCGGGCGCGTCGAGGAGCTCGCCGCCCGCCACATGACGGGCCGCAACGGCCTGCCCGAGGACTTCGCCGGCGCCGCGGTGTTCCTGGCCGGTGACGCCTCCGCGTTTGTCACCGGCCAGATGCTCTTCGTCGATGGTGGCTTCTTCGTGCATTGAGAGCCGGGGCGCTGTCCGGACCCAGCGCCTTTACTTTGTAGATTACTTACGCCGGATCCGGCGCACCCCGTCCCCGTCGTGCCAGGCGTCCATGACCAGCTCGTCGCCCTCGACCCGCGTCCACACCACCTCCGTCAGCTCGATCCGGAACAGGTGAGAGCCGGAATCCGACTCGAACGCCGCCAGCACCGCCGGGTCGGTGACCTCCAGCGCCCGCCCGGCGAGCTTCACGTCGCCCTCCCACGCCGGCGGGTCCTCCATGTCCGGCTCCGCCGAGGCGACGTGGATCGCCATGCGCGGGTCACGCCGCAGGTCGAACGCCTTGACGGCACCCGGCATCGACCCCGTCCACAACTGGCCGTCGCGCCAGCTCGTCTCGATGCCGCTCACCCGCGGCGAGCCGTCCTTGCGCAGCGTCGCCATGACCCGGTGCCTGCAGCCCTCCATCAGCCGCCGCGCCACCCCCGCCAGCTCGGGAGCCTGCCGCTCGAACTCCTGCCATGAAGCCATGGACGCCATCATGAACGACCCCACCGACAAAACCGCCCGCCGCTCACACCGCGCCGCGAGAGGCGTACCGGTTCCGGTATGCGCCGGCGTCGCCTGGCCAACGCCGGCGCCATAGAGGAGAGCGAGCGCTTCATGACACCCTGACCTCGATCACCGGCACCATGGCAGACGGTCAGGAGCGGGTCTCCCCCAGCACACGGGCGAACCGCTGGGTGATGTCGGCGGGACGGGTGATGGCGCCGCCGACGACGACGGCATGGGCCCCCAGTTCGATTGCCCGGGCGGCCTGGGCGGGGGTGCCGATCCTGCCCTCGGCGAAGAGGGGGATGTCCAGCTTGCCGGCCAGTACGGCGACCAGGCCCAGATCCGGCCCGTCAGGGGGCGGAGCGGCGGACGTGTAGCCGGACAGGGTCGTCGAGACACAGTCCGCGCCGAACTCCGCGGCGGCCACGCCTTCCTCGGCGGTGGAGACGTCGGCCATGACGAGCGCTCCGGCCCGGTGGACGCCGGCGATCGTTTCGGCCAGACCCCGGCCGTCGGGCCGGGGGCGGGACGTGGCGTCGAGCGCGACGATGTCCGCTCCCGCCCGCACGACCGTCAGGGCGTGCTCCAGCGTGGGCGTGATGTAGACGTCCCCGTCGCCGTCCTTCCACAGGCCGACCACCGGGACCGGCACCGCCGCGCGCACGGCCGCGACGTCGGCCGGGCCGTTGACCCGCACGCCGGCCGCACCCCCCAGGACGGCGGATCGCGCCATCGCGCTCATGAACTGCGGCCCGTGCAAGGGCTCACCCTCGTAGGCCTGGCAGGAGACCACCAGGCCGCCCCGCAGCAGGCCGAACATGTCGGTGCCGGTCATGCCCTTCCCTCCCCCTCGGCGAACGTGCTCGCCGCGTCAGCCCAGGTGTTGATGTCGTGCCGGTCCAGGTGGACGCCGACCGCGCGCAGCGCCCTGCGGTCCGCCTCAGCCGGCGGATCATCCGGCCGCACGTCCAGGCTGTCCCGCCGTACGCCGCCCGCCACCGCCAGCCGTTGCACGGGCGCGAACAGCGGGTCCTCCGGGGCGACGTCGAGCACCCAGGCGATCGGCACCCCACGGGCCAGCAGGGCCTGCTGCAGCGCCGGGAGCTCGTCGCGGGTGCTCAACCGGACCGGCCTGATGCTGCGGCGCACGCAGTGGGCGGCGGCCGTGCCGGCGGCCTCGCCGACGGCCCATTCGCCATGGTGCACCCGGTAGGCCGAGGCGGCGGCCTGGGTGGCGCCCAGGTTCTTGGCGGCGGCCAGCAGGTTGCCCGGCTCCGGGGCGACCAGCGCCAACAGCGGGATCTGGAACGGTGCCGAGTCGGCGTAGTGGCTGCCCGGGTGACCCACCCGCGGGTGGATGTCCATGTGGTACCAGGCCACGCCCACCGAATCAGGCATCGCCGCGGCCCTCACCTGGCCGGGCACCGGTCGCAGGTGGTGCTCGGTCACGGGCTCGGGCACGGCCAGCCGCCGCGATTCGCGCACGTACGGGTACCGGGCCAGGCCGCCCCTCGTGCCGGGGGTCTCGGCGGCCAGGCGGAGGCCGGGGAAACCCGCCTCCGTCTGAAGCCAGTGCAGGAAGGCCATCGAGAGCAGGCGCGCACCGTCCGCCGCCCGGTGGGGCTCGTGGATGAGGGAGCGGTCGGCGTAGTCGTTGCCCACCCAGTTGATCAGCGCCAGGTCGCGGCCGCCGAGCACGGCCCCCTCGCGGAGCCGCCGGTAGGTCCAGAACGGCGGGTGGCCGTCGGGCCCGTCGTCGAACATGCGGTAACGGTGCGTCCTGCCGTCCCAGCCGGCGATCTCCAGCGTGAACGGCTGGCTGTCGCGCCAGCGCTCGTAACCGGGCGGCCTGGGCACCGTGTGGTCCTCGCCCGGCAGGTGCTCGACCAGGAAACCGGTCGTGCACGACTGGACGGCCCGCGGTTGCGGGCCGCCCTCGACGGCGAGCGACTCGCCGTGGGCGTCGCTGCCCTCGGAGCCGCACACCCACGGAGCTCCCGCCAGGACGAGCAGGTCGCCCAGTTCGGTGGCGTCGCAGAACACCTCCCCGGAGACGGTCTGCCCGGTGCTGAGGGTCACCGCCTCGATGAGCCCCGCATGCACACGGGCGTCCACCGGTGCGGCGCAGGTGATGACGGTGAGCAGCCCGGCGGCCACGTGCGGCGCCAGCAGGTTCCCGATCGTCTCCGCGCCCACCTGAGGCTCGAAGCACAGCCTGCTCACCCAGCCGCCGCCGGGGTTGGCGATGCCGCCGTACCCGGCCCGGACGAGGTCGCGCAGCCGCCGGTAGGAGGCGGAGACCCCGCCGGTCTCCACGTGCGGATGCTCATCGAGCGCGGGCACGAGCTGGCTGGTCACCTGCCCGCCCAGGTCCTCTTCCGCGCAGGTGAGCACCACGCTGCGCCCCGACTCGGCGGCTGCGAGCGCGGCGGCCACGCCGCCGAGCCCGCCCCCGATGACCACGACGTCGGCTGTCAGCACGCGCCGTTCCCCTCCTCGATGTCGAATTCCACCTCGAACGTGCGCTCCCACGGCAGCCTGACCCCGTTCACGCGCAGCCCCTCGAACCCCGGCAGGCGCAGCCCGTCCAGGGCCGTGGCGATCTCCCCGATCACCGGATGCCCGGCCGGCACGTGGTCGTGCCGGGCCGGGTCGCTGCCCAGCCGGGCGCGGGCCGCCGCGCGGACCCGGGTCATGTACCCGTAGTCCTCGACCAGGCGGCGCATCAGCAGGCGCCGGTGAGCGGGCGGGTCGAAGGTGCCCGCGCGCTGCCCGGCCACCACCGCCACCGCGTGGGCCACCGCCGTGCCGATCGTGTTGCCCGCGGTGTTCCAGCCGGCGTACGCGGTCAGCCGGTCGAGCAGGCCGCGCCGGGCCAGTGCCTCCACCAGCGCCGGGTCGGCCCCGTTGGGCTGTCCGCAGTCCGCCACGGCCACCCGTCGCCCGTCGGCGAGCAGGCGCTCCACGAGCGCGGCGACCTCGTCGGCGGCCTCGGGGTCGGTGGCCGCGGGCGGGGCCACGGCCCAGTCGGAGCCCGTCTGGTCGGGCACGTGGACGACCAGCGAGACGTCGGCGCCGCCGGTGGCGGCGATCGCTCCGCAGGCGGCGATCTGCCCGCGCGCGGTCTGCTCGACGGGCATGTTCTCGTAGGGCGCGATCCGGTCCAGCGGACCCGTCGACTCGATGGAGAAGGCGACGGGAACCCCGCCGGACAGCACGCGGGCGACCAGCGCCGCGGTCGCCTCGTCCGCCCCCGGCCGCACCGCGACGCGCCCGTCGCCCAGCCAGGAGGTCCAGGACTGCAACCACCGGAGTTCCGCCGTCGCCATACCCCAGGCGGCGGTGTCGTCGGCGCCGATGACCAGCGAGTCCAGGGTCCCGTCGGCCAGCAGGCCGAGCGCGGTCAGGTTGAGCGTGTGGTTGCGCAGCCGCCGCCGCAGGAAGTCGTCACGGACGTCGTCCGGTACGGCCGGCGGGCAGGCGTCCGGCTCCTGCCCCGCGGAGCGGCGATGCAGATGGGCCGAGAGCCGGTGCAGGCCGGGGCCGTGCGGTGACCAATAGCCGGGTTCCTCCATGGCGTCGGCCGAGTCGGGAGTCCTGGTGACGAGCGTGACGGCGTGCACGGGCGCGCGTACCCCGCGAAGCTCCGCCCACCTGCCGGTGACCTCTTCGACCGTGGCGGGAACCGTTCTTGAGGCGATCAGACCGCCGTATCCGAGTGTCTCCAGAGCCACCACCGCGGCGTCACACCGGACGGACGTCAACCACGCCGCGATCGCGGTGGTGTCACCCGGGCGGCGAATGCGCGGCAGGGCGGAGGGCGGCGGCAGCAGCGCACGGGCGCCCGCCACCGCGCCTATCTCGCGGGGCAGGGCGGCGCAGGCGGGCCGCTCGTCCAGCGGGACGAGGGCGAGCGTGAGCGTCATCCGCCCACCTGTCCCGCCGCCCCGGCGGCGCCGACCAGCACCGCGTCGTCTCCGAGGCGGGCGGGGAGCACGGGAACGCCGGCCAGGACGGGCAGGACGCCGGCGGCCAGCGCGGCGCGCAGCGGGGCCAGGTAGAGCTCCCCGGCGGCCAGCACCCCGCCTCCGAGGATCACCACGTCCGGGTCCCAGACATTGACGACGCCGGCCAGCGCCTCGCCCAGGGCGTGGCCGCCGCGTGCCAGCACGCCGGCCGCGTCCGCGTCGCCGTCCCTGGCCCGTTCCAGCACGCTGCGCAGGTCGAGCTCCGCCCCACCGCCGAGTGCGGCGAAGGCGGCCGTCATGGCGGGACCGCTGGCGACCGCCTCGACGTGGCCGGCGGCGCCGCACGTGCACGCCAGGCCCGCCGCCTCGGCGACCGGCACGTGCCCGACGTGGCCGGCGGTCCCGCGGACGCCGGTCACGACCCGGCCGTCCAGGGCGAGGGCTCCGCCGATGCCGGTGCCCACGGTGACGCCCAGCGCCGTCCGCCATGGGGAGCCCGCCAGCTCGCCGGCGAGGAACGCCTGCACGTCGTTGCGGACCAGCACGGGCAGGTCCAGCTCGTCCTCCAGCAGCTGGGCCAGCGGCGTGCCCGTCCAGTCGCGGATCGCGTCCGTCGCTCCGGCGATCCTCCGGCCGGCGGGGTCGACGACTCCCGCCGTGCCCACCCCGGCGCAGGTGACGCCGTCCAGGCCCAGCTCGCGGGCCAGCCGCACCACGGTCCGCACGACCGCCGGCGGTCCCTGCGCGGCCGGGGTGGGCGCGTACGCGCGGCGGCGCACGGTCCCTTCCGGCGTCACCAGGCCAGCGGCGATCTTGGTGCCGCCGATGTCGATGCCCAGCCTCACTTCTTGCGGCTCCTCGCGATCGACAGCCGGTAGTCGTAACGATCGGCGCGGTACAGGCTGATGGCCCGCTCCACCGCCCGGCCGCGCGCGTCGTGCGTCACCCGCGAGACCCGCAGCGCCGGGAAGCTGTTGGGCACGCCCAGCAGCTCGGCCTGCCCGCGGTTGACGACCGTGGCCGAGATGGTCTGGTCGGCGTGCTCGGGCGCGGCGCCCGCCGCCTCCAGCACGTCGTACAGGCTCTCCACATGTCCGCGCGCGGCCAGGTCCGGCACCAGGTGCTCGGGGACCCAGGCGTTCTCCAGGCACATCGGCTCGCCGTCGGCGGTACGCAGCCGGGTGATGTGCACGACCGGCGTGCCCGGCTCGAGGAACAGGTCGCGGGCCACGTCGATCTCGGCGGGCTCGCTCTCCAGCAGGAGCAGCCTGCCGCCCGGCTTCATGCGTCTGGCCCTGATGTCCTCGCTGAACGAGCTGAACGTCAGCGACTTGGTGATCTTGCCGGAGTCGGCGACGAACGTGCCCGCCCCCTGGACCCGGTAGACGCGGCCGTCACGCACCAGCCCATCGATCGCCTGGCGCACCGTCATGCGGCTCACGCCGTACTGCTGCATCAGCTCCCGCTCGCTCGGCAGCGAATCGTGCGGCGCCATCCGCGCCTCGATGAGCTCGGCCAGAGCGCGCCGGAGCGTCTCGTACTTGGTCTCCTGCGTCATCCTTTGACCGCTCCTTCTCCAACACCCCGGAAGAAGAATCTCTGCAGGGCGAAGAACAGCGCCAACAACGGAACAACCGCGATCATTGTGCCCGCTGCGATGACCCGTTGGTCGGCGGTGAAGGTGCCCGACAGGTACTGGATCCCCACGGTCAGGGTGTAGTTGTCCGGGGTGGACAGGACGATGAGCGGCCACAGGAACTCGTCCCAGGCGAAGACGAAGCTGAAGATGGCGACCACGGCGAGCGTGCCGCGCACCGAGGGCAGGGCGACGCGCCAGAACCGCTGCCACTCCCCCGCTCCGTCGAGCATCGCCGCTTCCTCCACCGCCATGGGCAGGTTGTGGAAGCCGTTACGGCACAGCAGCACCGACAGGCCGGTCACCGCGGTCGGCAGCACCACCCCGAGCAGGGTGTCGACCAGGCCCAGCGAGCGAGAGGTGAGGAAGACCGACACCATGATGACCTCGAACGGGATGATCATCGTGCCCAGGAAAGCGGCGAAGACCAGCTTGCGGCCCTTGAAGTTCATCCTGGCCAGCGCGTAGCCGGCCATGGAGCCGAACACGCAGTTGCTGACGGCCGAGAGCACGGCCACCACCAGTGAGTTGAACCCGTAACGCCAGACCGGGATCGTCTCGATGACCCTGGCGTAGTTGCGCAGCGTGGGCTCGTCCGGCACCAGGTCGGGCGGGTAGCTGAAGATGCTCTCGCCCAGGCCCTTGAGCGAGGTGGACAGCTGCCAGGCGAAGGGGCCGATCAGCACCACGAGGAACAGGAGCAGCAGCAGGTAGCGGACGGCACGCCCGGCGATCCGGCGGGCGGCCATGAGGCCGGGGGTCACAGGCTCTCCTCCCGTCGGTTGAGCCGGGTGACCAGCAGCGAGAAGCCGAGCGTGGCGATGAAGAGCACCAGGCTCATCGCCGAGGCATAGCCGGCCTCACCGCCCAGGCCGAGCCCGACCTCGCGGATGTGGTAGACGATGCTGGCGGCCCGGCCGCCAGGCCCGGCCGAGCCGTTGCTGAGGACATAGATCTCGGCGAACACCTTGGCGGAGGCGACCGCCGACAGCGTGCCCACGAGCACCATGGTCGGGCGGATGGCCGGCACCGTCACCGACCAGAACCTGCGGAGCGCACCCGCGCCGTCCACCTGGGCGGCCTCGTGGTGCTCGCGCGGCACGTTCGCCAGGGCCGCCAGGTAGATGACCATGTAGTAGCCGAGTCCTTTCCAGATCGTCACTCCGGCCGCGCTGAGCACCAGCAGGTCGGCGTCGGTGAGAAAGGGCAGCGGCTCGCTGACGACGTGCAGGCCGCGCAGCGCGGCGTTCACCAGGCCGTCGCTCGACAACAACCATGACCAGATCAGGCCGACGACCACCATGGAGGCCACGACGGGGGAGTAGAACAGCACCCGGAAGAACCCGATGGCGAAGACCTTCTTCTCCACCAGCAGCGCCAGCAGCAGTGGCAGCGTGACCATGGCCGGAACGCAGATCACGACGTACAGCGCGGTGTTTCCCAGGGCCAGCCAGAAACGCCTGTCCTCGGCCAGCCGGAAGAAGTTGTCCAGGCCGGTGAACGTGCCGCCGCCCAGCGTCGTGGCGTCGGTGAAGGCCAGCACGGCCGTGTTGACGAACGGCCCGAGCGAGAAGACGAGCGCGACCAGCAGCGCCGGGGCGACGAACAACCATGGGGTGGCCGATCGGCGGCCGATCATGAGCGGACCTTTCTGGAGGGACGGACCGGCCCCGGTGCGGTGGAGCCGGGGACCGGTGCGGGATCAGGAGCCGGTGATCTGATTGGCTTCCTCGACCGCTTGGTCCAGCGCCTCCTTGGCGGTCAGCTCGCCCTGCATCGCGAGCTGCACCTTGCCGACGACGACCTTCTTGACCCGGTCGTCGTACTCGACGGGAGTGAGGTTCTTGGCGTTCTGCATCGCGGCGGCCGACAACTTGCGCGCCTCGGCCTCGGGCGTGCCGTCGCTGGTGGAGAAGTACGGGTCCTTCAGCGCCTCGCTGACGCTGGGCAGCACGGTGGTGATCTTCGAGAAGGCGAGCTGGTTCTCG
This sequence comes from Nonomuraea mesophila, assembly GCF_004352805.1. Classification (NCBI taxonomy): domain Bacteria; kingdom Bacillati; phylum Actinomycetota; class Actinomycetes; order Streptosporangiales; family Streptosporangiaceae; genus Nonomuraea; species Nonomuraea mesophila. The sequence goes on along the minus strand of NZ_SMLD01000116.1, from coordinate 13,708 downwards.
CCGTTGGTCATGAACGTGGCGAACTTGATGGCGGCCGCCTGGTTCGGGCTGGACTTGGGCACGAGCAGGCCCATCACCGACATGTTCGCGACCCCGTCGGAGCCGGTGATCTGGGGGCCCACGCCGGTCGCCTCAGCGATGTCCGGGGCGTTCTCCTTGACGATCGTGAGGAAGTTCGGCCCGCTGGGGTACAGCGCGATCTTGCCTGCCTGGTAGGCCTCGTTCTCCTTGGCGTGGTCCTGGGTGAGGGAGTCCTTGGCGAACACGCCCGTCTCGTACATGGCGGTCAGCCGCTCGACGTGGGCGATCGCCGCGGGCGTGTTGAACGCCCATGTGCCGCTCTCGTCCAGCATCGGGACGGCGAGCTTGGCCAGGTCGGTGTGGAAGCGGTTCTCCAACGCGGGGTGCATCCCGTAGAAGTCGCCCTTGCCCACCTTGGCGATCTTCTCGGCCGCGGAGATGAGCGCCTCCAGCGTCGCCGGCGGCTTGTCCGGGTCCAGGTCCGCCTTCTTGAAGAGCTTCTTGTTGTACATGGTCACCTCGGAGGTGATGTACCAGGGGAAGCCGAACGAGCCGGTCGTGCCGCGCACCTTGAAGGCGTCCCAGGCGCCCTGCACGTACAGGGGCTTGGCGTCCGGGGCCGCGCTCTCCAGGTCGGTGAAGACGCCCTTGGCCTCGAGGGGCTGGGCGAAGCTGGGGTTGAGGTTGACGACGTCGGGCAGCTTGCCGGCGGTCGTGTCGGCGACCAGCTTCTCCTGCGCGCCCTGGAAGGGGATGTCCATCCACTCGACGTCGATGTCCGGGTTCGCCGCCTCGAAGGCGGCCACGGTCTTCTCGATGTAGTCGGTGAAGGTGGGCTTCAGCTGCAGGGTCTGGAAAACGATCTTCACGGGGCCGCTCGACTGCTGCTGCTGTCGCGCGGGCTGCTCGGCGCCGCCGAGACCGCAGGCGGACACGGCCAGAGCGAGCCCGGCCAGACCGCCGACGAGCCGGACGGGAAGGTTCGTACTCATGGTGCTCCATGGGGGGAGAGACACGCCGGGATGGAGGAAGTGGTCCGTACCACTTGCCGGAGAGTCTGGACTCTAGACCGATAACCTGTCAATATGCTCCCGGGTTGATCGGATACCTCCCGTACCACTATGCGCAAGTGGTCTAGAGGTCAGGCGGCCGCCATGTCGAGTGCGGCCCAGATCACCCTCATGCCGACCCGTCCGCTCTCTTCGTTTGCTCGATCCGCTTTGAGATGGGAGTCCTATGCGGATGCTCACCCCCCGCTACCCACGGGCTGGAAACACCGGCGGCCTGTTCCGTCGGCTCGTCGCCGTCGCCGGCCTCGCGGTGGCGCTCGTCGCGTCGTCGTCGCCGCCGGTGAGCGCGTCACCGGCGACCGACCGGGCGCGCCACGAACTGCTCGAAAGCCTGTACGGCCACAAGTACTGGCAGTCCCGGATCCTCTGGTACGACCTCGCGGCGAACCTGAAGCGGCTCGACACCCGCGAAGAGGTGCGGGACATCGTCGCGAAGACCGCCGCGGCGGGCTTCGACACCGTCGTCGTGGACGTGAAGAACTACACCGGCTACGTCGCCTACGACTCGGCGGTCGCGCCACACCTGTCGACCACCGAAATTCCGTCGTACCAGGGATACCCGGCAGGCTACGACCTGCTGCGCACCGTCGTCGAGGAGGGGCACGCGGCCGGGCTCGACGTGATCGCCGCGGTCAACGTCTTCAGCGAGGGCCACAACGCCTCCAAGGACGGGCCTGCGTTCGAACATCCCGAGTGGCAGACCCACTACCAGTACGCCAAGCGGACGGTGGCCGCGCCCGACGGCACGACCTTCCCGCTGTCAGGAGTCGACGTCGCGCGCGATGAGCAGCGGCTGGTCGCCTACACGCCGGCGAAGTACGACGCGTCGCCGGCGAATCAGTGGGGTGTCGAGGTACAGGTCCGGGCCGGCCAGGTGACCGAGGTGACCGACCGCCGGGGCGGAGCCCCGGCGGTGGCGGTGCCCGACGACGGTTACGTGCTCTCCGGCCACGGCGCCGCGGCCGACTGGCTGCTGGGCCACCTGCACGTGGGCGACGCGGCCGAGGTCTCCGCCGAGACCTCGATCGTCCCGGCCGCCGAGCACTCGTCGTTCGCCACGTTCGTGAACCCGATCAACCAGGACGTGCAGCGTTACGAGCTGAAGGTGATCGAGGAGATCGTCCGGAAGTACGACGTGGACGGCATCTCGCTGGACCGCACCCGCTACTCCAATGTCGACGCGGACTTCAGCGACGCCAGCCGCCAGGCGTTCGAACGTCACCTCGGCCGCGCGGTCCAGAACTGGCCCGCCGACGTGTTCCAGTACGAGCTGGACGGCTTCACCCAGAAGCGCGTCGAGGGCCCGCTCTACAAGAAGTGGATCGAGTGGCGCGCGGGCAACATCCAGCAGTTCTTCAAGCAGGCCGGGCAACTCGTCCACGGCATCGACCCGGACCTGATCTACACCGACTACGTCGGGGCCTGGTATCCGGAGTACTACGCGGAAGGCGTCAACTGGGGCAGCCGCCGCTACCACCCGCCCTACGACTGGGCGAGCGAGGACTATCACAAGACCGGATACGCCGAGACGATGGACTTCCTGATGACCGGGACCTACTTCACCGCGGTCACGAAGGAGGAAGCGGTGGCCGAGGGGCAGCCCGCTCCCTGGTACTCGGTCGAGGGCTCCGCCGAACTCGCCACCGAGGCGATCGACGAGGCCACCTTCACGTACGCGAGTCTCTACCCCTTGCAGTACGAGGGCAAGCCGGACAAGTTCCGCGAAGCGCTGCGGATGGCGCTGTCCAAGACGCACGGCATCATGCTCTTCGACCTCGTCTACCTCGAACAGTACGGCTGGTGGGACCTGGTCGCGGACGAGTTCGGCGACGGCCCGCACCGCTCGCCGCACAAGAACCCGGCCTACCGGGCCATCCTCACCAAGGACAAATAGCCGGAAGGTCCCGGCCGCGGTACCGGAGGACGGCGGGCCCGCACCCGCCGTCCTCACGACGGCGTCAATGGTCGTGCGGCGGTCATTCCACCGCCCACGCCTTCCGCCACCTTGAGGCAGCACACCGCCAGGCATCGTGCTGGTGACACGGGTGGAAACTCTGACGGCCGGCTCGGTTTTGTCCGCAGACTCATCGCGATCCAACGTTCCGGGGGAAACGTCACCACCAGAGGCTCCGACCGCAGTATATTAGTAAACGAACGCACGTTTACTAATAGGGAGACGCTCTTGACCAGCCACCGTCCGTTCACCTGCAAGGTCTTCATCGGCATCAGCCTCGACGGGTTCATCGCCCGCGAGGACGGCGACCTGCACTGGCTCACCAGCCGGGGCGAGGCCGCAGGCGACGACCTCGGCTACAACGCGTTCATCAAGGACATCGACACCGTCGTCATGGGACGCGGCACGTACGAACCCGGCCTGACCTACGACCCGTGGCCGCACGCGGACAAGCACGTAGCCGTGCTCAGCAGCACCCTGCCCGAGGACGCCGACCCCCGCGTCACCGTCCACCGCGACCTCGGCGCGCTCCTGCGGCACCTGACCGAGCGCGGCGCCAAGGGCGTCTACGTCGACGGCGGTCAGGTGATCCGCGCCTTCCTGCGCGCCGGGCTGATCGACGAGATGACCCTGACGACGGTCCCGGTGCTGCTGGGCACCGGGCTGCCGCTGTTCGGCCCGGTCGGCGGGGACATCCCGCTCGCCCACGTGTCGACCCAGGTGTTCGGCGCGGGAGTCGTCCAGTCCACCTACCGGGTCCAGCGCCCCTCCTGAAGCCGCGTATTATAGCGTTCGCCCAGCTCACGCGGCTTGTGACGGCATCCCGGCGGTGTAAGACTGGACCTGACGGAAGGGGGCAACGTCATGATCGAAGTGAAGAGCATCGACAAGCCGGACGAACGCCGCGACTTCCCGATGGGCCACCTGGAGGTGTGCCACCTCAGCGGGCTCACCTTCGGCGTCGCCACGTTCGAGCCGGGCTGGCGCTGGTCGGCCTCGGTCAAGCCGATCGCGGGCACGGACCTGTGCGAGGTCCATCACAACGGGTTCGTCGCCGAGGGACGCCTGCGCATCCGCATGAACGACGGAACCGAGGCCGAGGTGGGGCCTGGCGAGGTCTTCGTCTGCCCGCCGGGGCACGACGCCTGGGTCGTCGGCGACCGGCCGGCCGTCGTCTACGACTTCGCGGGCGGCGCCGCCGACTACGCCAAGGCCAAGAGCGGCTGATCGCACCGCTCACCGCCCACACTCCGGCCCGCCCTCCATCGGGGACGGGCCGGACACATACGGTACGGGAGCGCGCAGCGGGGTCATCACGCCTGCCGGTTGTCGTCGCGAGGCCGCCTGCCGCCGGTGCTTGGCTCCGCTCCGGTCAGGTGGTCTGCGATCTTCGCGGCCGGCAGCACCAGCGCGAAGCCCTTGCGCAGGACTGCGAGTTCGGGTTCCTGGCGGGACTCGTCGTCGGTGGCGGTGACGTCCGCGCCGAACACGACCCGATAACCCCGCTCGTACGCCTGCCGCGCCGTGGTGCCGCAACAGTAGTTGGTCAGCGTGCCGGACACGATGACGGTGTCGCGGCCGAGGTTGCGCAGGATGGTGTCGAGCGGGGTGTCGTAGAAGGCGCCGTAGGAAGGTTTGCGGATGAGGACCTCGTCGTCGCGGTAACCCATCTGGTCCCACACGGTCGCCGGCCCGGGCCGGCGCCAGTCGGTGTCGGCGTGCGGGAGATAGCGCAGAGCGTGAGGGCGGTCCAGGCCGAGGTGGGTGTCATCGAAGATGGTCCAGATCACTGGTACGCCGGCGTTCCGGCAGTGGTCGATGAGGCGGCGCAGCCGGGGGGCCATGCGGGTGGCGGCCGGCACCCAGTACGGACTCCAGCCAGGCCGGACGAACTCGTCCTGCATGTCGATGACGAGCATCGCTGAGCGTTCCGGGTGGATCGCGAATGAGGCCTGCCCTCGTTCGTAGGCGGCCTGGGCGCGTGCGGTCACCCACTCCTCGGAGTAGGTCACGTGACTCTCCCTGTATCGATTCGATGTACCTCGTTTCGATGTGGCACGATAGCAGCATGCTCGAGCTGGCCATCCTGGGGTTCCTGGCCGACACGCCGCTGCATGGATACGAGCTGCGGCGACGGGTGGCGGCGTTGTCCGGCCACACCCGCCCCGTCAGCGACGGAAGCCTCTACCCGGCGATCAACCGCCTGGTGAGATCCGGTTTCCTGGAACGGCGCACCGAACCGGGAGTTTCCGCGGCGCAGCGCCAGGTGCTCAGCCTGACCGGCAGCGGCCGGGCCGAACTGCTGCGTCGGCTGAGGGAGCCGGCCGACCAGGACATCACCGACAGCACTCGCTACTTCACCCTCCTCGCCTTCCTGTCCTTGCTCCCAGATGTCGCCGACCAGCACGCCGTGCTGCGCCGACGGCTGGAGTTCCTGGAGCAGCCCGCCAGCTTCTTCTACGACGGTGACCAGCCCCTGCTCTCGCGGGACGTGGACGACCCCTACCGCCGCGGCATGCTCATCGTCGCGCGCGCCACCAGCCGCGCCGAGCGCGCCTGGCTGCACGAGATCCTGCCCTGACGGGCGGCAGCCGTCATGTCCTGGCCCGGTGAGCCGGAGGTACCGTCGCGTGACGGACCATGACCTCCGCGCGGCCAGGGCCTGCGCGGCGACGCCGCGGACTGCTCTCGGCGGGCGGATGCGGGCTATCCGCGGCGGCGGGCCCGGTAGGCGCTGGCCTTGGCGCGATTCTGGCAGGGGAGGCCGCAGAACCGGCGCGAGGCGTTCCTTGTGACGTCGAAGAACACGAGGTCGCAACCGTTCGCCTCGCATGAGCGCAACCGCAGGCCCTGTCCGACGCCGATCACCATGGCCAGCGACGTCGCGGCGTCGGCGGCCCAGGCGTCCACCCGGTCCGCCTCCGGCCGGTGGAAGGCCAGCCGCGGCGGATCGCCGTGCAGGCTGGGCACGGCGGCGTGACGTACCAGGCACTGGTTGAGCGTGGCGATCGCGCCGGAGGCGCCGGTGAAGGCGGGGTGCAGTTCGGCGGCCAGGTCGGCCAGCCGGTCGGCCTCCTCGTCCGTCAACGCCCGGCCGATGCCCACCGCACTGTCGCCGGACGCGGAGCCGGCCGCGCCGGTGCGGCCCAAGTGCGGGACGGTGTCCGAGCCGCTGCGGGACGGGCCGGGGCCAGGCGGTGGGGCCGGGGTCCAGGCGCTCCGGGCGAAGGCGGCTTCGAGGGCGACGCGCCGCCCAGCAGACGGACCGGCAGACGGACCGGCAGACGGACCCGCAGACGGACCCGCAGACGGGCCCGCAGACGGGTACGCGGGCCGGGCGGCGGGCAGCTCGACCGGCCGGCCGCGGGCCTGGGTGACGGCCAGTTCGTTCACCAGCAGAACGGCCAGTTCCACCCACCGTCCGACATAACTGTCTATTTGCGATTGACCAGTGATGCGCCATGCCTCTATCGTCACCGTCATACCTTATCTAGATAGTGAGGACATCCCCATGAGCGCCTTGTCCAGGCTCGCCCGCCGCATGTGGCACCAGCTCGAGCCGGTCCACGCCGCGGTGTACTTCTCCCCTCAAGCATTCGAGGCGGCCGCGGCCCTCGGATACGACGTCGAGTCACGCTGGCCGAGCTACTTCGCCTACCGCATGGCCCCGCTCGGGCAGGCCGGCACGGGGCTGGCCACGGCCGCGTGTTACAGCTTCAGCCCGCGAACGGTGGCCGAGCACGTGCCGGCCGTGTGGGACGTGGCCACGCCCGGGCAGGTGCTGGCGGCCCGGCTGGCGGCGGTCGACAGGACGTACCGCGACCTGATGGGCGGCAAGGCCGACGGCCCCGAAGCGGCCGAGGCGGCGGAGCTGGCCAGGAGGGCGGCCGAGAGCGTGACGGTCGCAGGACGCCCGCTCGCCGCGGCCAACCTCGATCTGCCCTGGCCCGAGGAGCCGCATCTGGTGCTGTGGCGGGCCGCCACCGTGCTGCGCGAGCACCGGGGTGACGGTCATCTGGCGGCGCTGCAGGCCGCGGAGCTGGACCCGTGCGAGTCGCTGGTGTCGTTCGCGGCGATCGGAGCCGCTCCCGTGGCGAACTTCGCCTCGCGCGGATGGAGCGAGCAGGAGTGGGCCGCCGCGCGGGAACGGCTGGCCGGGCGCGGCCTGGTCGGCCCCGGCGGTGAGGCCACCGAGCAGGGCAGGGCGCTGCGCGAGCGGGTGGAGCTGATGACGGACGAGCTGGCGGCGCAGCCGTGGCGGGTGCTCGGGGATGAGCGCGCCGAGCGGCTGGCCCAGCTCGTCTCGCCGTTCCTGGGCGCGGTGTTCGAGGCAGGACTGCTGCCCATGACGAGCACCCTGGGCATCACCACGGTCGCCACGCCGGGCTGAGTTCCGGATCAGCCGAACCCGGGGGCCGGCTGCCACAGGCTGATCTGGGCGCCCTGGTCGTCGGTGCAGGAACAGCCGCGCCCCGACCTGCCGGAGAACACCTCCCCCGTGCTGCCGCCCAGCGTGCGCACCTGCTCGACGGCCCGGTCGATGTCGGCCACGTGGTAGTAGAGGTCGGGCTGCGTGCTGGGCTCGCCGGCGACGAAGCCCATGGGCACGGCGGTGTTCGTGACGTGCAGGTAGGTGTCGCGCTCGCGCCTGAACTCCCAGCCGAGCAGCGGCCCGTAGAAGGCGGCGGCGCGGTCGAGGTCCGGGACGGACAGGGTGTAGTAACCGAGATCGGCGGGCATGGGCATACCTCCGCAATAATTGTCGCTAGCGTTAAGCACGAGAAAGCCTAACGGAAGTAGGCAATCATTAACAATCACGTTAACGAACTGGACGGCACGCTCGCGGCACTCGCCGACCCCACCCGGCGCAAGGTCATCGAGCTGCTGCGCGACGGCCCACGCCCGGCCGGCGAGCTCGCGCAGGCCGTGCAGATGAGCGCTCCCGCCCTCAGCAGGCACCTGCGGGTGCTGCGGGCGGGCGGTCTCGTGGAGGCCGCGGCCGGCGGCGACGACGCCCGGCTGCGCCTCTACACCCTGCGCCGCGAGCCGTTCACGGCGCTGCAGTCCTGGCTCGACCAGGTGCAGGCGTTCTGGGCCGAGCAGCTCGGCTCGTTCAAGGACCACGTGGAGCGCGGCGGATGAGCTCCGTTCAGGCCGGCGTCACCGTCCCCGTCGAACCGGCGGACGCGTTCCGCATCTTCACCGACGAGATCGACAGCTGGTGGGTACGCGGCCCCCACAGCTGGGTCGACCCCGAGCGCGCCGTCGGCATCCGCTTCGAGGACGGCCATCTGCGTGAGCTGTGGTCCGACGGCGCTCACGTCGACACGGGCAGGGTGCTCGCCTGGGAGCCGCCGCACCGCCTGGTGTGGGCCGATTTGATCAACCGGACCGGGCGGATGGAGATCGAGGTGTCCTTCACCCCCGTCGCGGGCGGCACCGAGGTGCTGCTGGAACACCGCGGCCTGGACACGCTGCCGCCCGACGTGGCCGAACGCATCCGGCGCGGCTACTCCTGGCAGATCGCGCTGCGCTGGTTCGCCGGCCGGTGGAAGGCCTAGCCGCGGCCGTACTTCTTGTGCACGGCCTGTTTGCTCACGCCGATCGCCTCGGCGATCTGCGCCCAGGCCAGCCCCGCCACCCGCGCCTTGCGCACCTGGACCGCCTCCAGACGCTCGATCTCGCGGCGCAGCGCGGTCGTGGCGTGCAGGGCCCGCAGCGGATCGTCGTCCTGCGCCTGCCTCATGAGGGTCGCCAGGTCGTTCGTCATGACCTAAAGGTAATCCAGCAGCAGCGCGTTGATCTCCTCAGGGCGTTCGAGCGCCGGCAGGTGCCCGGCCCACTCCAGCTCCACCAGCCGCGCCCTGGGCAGCTCGGCGGCCAGGTGGCGCGCGGAGTCCGCGAAGTACGGCAGGTCGCGCCCTCCGGACACCACCAGCGCCGGCACGTCGATCGCCCCCGGCGACACCTCCCCCTCGACCTGCTCGGGCTCCGGGTCGGCGGCCAGCTGCACCTCGAAGGCGTGGCGCTGCATCGCCACCAGCCGCTCCCGTGCGCCGGGTGAGGCCTCGGGGCCGAGCAGAGTGCGCGCGTTCAGCTCGGCCGCCCCCTGCACGTCGCCCTGCTCCAGCAGGCGTTCCTCCTCGTCCCAGAACGCCCGCAGGTCCGGCGTGGGCTCCAGGGTGGACAGCGGGTTCAACAGCACCAGCCGGTTCGCCAGCCCCGCCGCGGCCAGCTCCAGCGCCACCATACCCCCGCCCGACGAGCCGACCAGCGCCGCGCGGCTGATCTCCAGCGCGGCCAGCAGGCGGGCCACGTCACCGCTGTCACTGTAGGGGCCGTCGGCACGGTAGGGGCTGCGTCCGTACCCGCGGAAATCCACGGTGATCACCCGGAACCGCTCGGACAGCGCGTCCCGCTGCGCGTCCCACATGCCGGAGTCGGCCGCCGTGGAGTGCAGCAGGACCACGGGCTCTCCCTCGCCGCGCTCGGCGTACCAGAGTGTCATGGTGACTCCGCCGCCGGCCGGACGCCCAGCCCGATCAGCACCGCGCCGGAGACCTGCTCCAGCCTGCGCCGCACCGCGGGCACCGCCGCCTTCGGATTGGCCAGGCACGTGCCCAGTCCGGAAGGGCAGGGCCCGCGCAGTCCGGGCGCCGCCTCGCCCTCGGAGGGCTGCGCCACCCCCTCGCGGGCCTGCCACAGCGCCTGCGCGCCCATGACGACCAGCACCACCGCGCCCACGACCCGCATGGTGTCGTCGGCCAGTTGCGAGGCCACGAGCAGGGCCGACAGGCCGAAGGCCGCGCTCAGCCCCCACAGCAGGATGCCGGTCTCGTTGCCGAGTGCGGCGGCCAGGCCGGAGCCGCGGCCGGCGCGCAACGTCTGGCGCAGGATGACGGCCGTGCTCATTCCTGGCGCCATGGCCACCAGGACGCACGCGCCGATGATTGCGAGAAGGTCCATGCCGGAATGCTGGCAGAACCGCACCCGGATCTCGCCTCATTATTCGTACAGCTTGCCGAGCTCGGCGACCGCCTCCCGCATGAGGGCCCGCAGCTGCGCCGGCTCCAGCACCTCGACGTCGGCGCCCATGCGCAGCAGCAGCCAGCGGGCGTGCGTGAGCGACTCGACCGGCACGGTCAGCGTCAGCCACCCCTCGGGGTCGGGCTCGCCCGCCGCGGCCAGCGCCGCGCCGACGACGTCGGCCCCCATCGTGTACGCCAGCAGGTCGCCCCTGCCCGGAGCCAGCCTGATGACGACCTCGGCGGTGTACATGCGCTCACGGAACTCCTTGGCGTACGCCCGCCAGAACCCGCCCAGCTCGAACCCCTCCGGACGGCTGAAGGCCCCCGGCAGCGTCTCCAGGGCCAGGATGCGCGCCACCCGGTACGTACGGGGATCCCCGCCGGGCGGGGCGGCGACCATGTACCAGGACCCGCCCTTGAGCACCAGCCCGTACGGATGGATCACCCGCTCGACCTCGCGCGGCCCCCACCGGCGGTAGGTCATGCGCAGCGGCCGCTGCTCCCACACCGCCTCGGCCACCTCGCTCAGGTGCGGCACGTCGTCGCTCGTGCGGTACCAGCCCGGCACGTCCAGCAGGAACCGCTCGCGCATCCGCGAGGCGTGCGAACGCGGCTCGGGCGGCAGCGCCGCCAGCAGCTTCAGCTCCGCGTTGGCCGCCACCTCCGCCAGCCCCAGCTCGGCGGCCGGGCCGGGCAGCCCCGCCAGGAACAGCGAATGGGCCTCCTCGGAGGTCAGCCCGTTGAGCCGGGTGCGGTAGCCGTCGAGCAGCTGGTAGCCGCCCGCCGGGCCGCGGTCGGCGTAGACCGGCACACCGGCCGCCGACAGCGCCTCGACGTCGCGGTAGACCGTGCGCACCGACACCTCGAGCTCGGCCGCCAGCTCGGGCGCGGTCATGCGGCCGCGCGACTGCAGGAGCAGGAGCAGCGAGAGCAGGCGGCTGGCACGCATGCCGACATTGTATTGCGCACACATGTCATGTTTGTATGAACACATGGATCGTTTGCGGGCCATCATGAACGCCCTGCGGGTCAACGACAGCGTCTCCGTCGCCGAGCTGGCCGCCGAACACGGCGTGTCGGAGATGACGATCAGGCGGGACCTGGACGAGCTGGCGCAGCAGGGGGTGGTGCGCCGGGTCAGGGGCGGCGCGCTGTCACTGCTGCTGCGCGGCGAGGAACCGCCGTTCGGCGTGCGCGAGCGCGAGGCCGTGGAGGCCAAGCAGCACATCGGCGCGGAGGTGGCGTCCCTGATCGCCGACGGCGAGGCGGTCGTGCTCGACGGCGGCACGACCGCGCTGGAGGTGGCCCGCGCCCTGACCGGCCGCCGCCTGACCGTGCTGCCGCTGGCGCTGCAGGCGGTCTCGCTGCTGGCCACCGCGCCGCGCGTGCGCCTGGTGCTGCCCGGCGGCGAGGTGCGCCAGGGCGAGCTGAACTTCATGGGCCCCCTCACCGAGAGCTCCATCGAGGCGCTGCGCTTCGACACCGCCGTGATCGGCTGCTGCGGCCTGTCGGCCGAGCACGGGCTGACCGCGCACGACCTGCCCGAGGTCGCCGTCAAACAGGCGGCCATCGCCTCGGCGCGGCGGGTGATCGTGGCCTGCGACTCGGGCAAGTTCACCCGTACGGCCTTCGGCGCGGTCTGCCCCATCTCCCGCCTCGACGTCGTGGTGACCGACTCCGGCATCCCGCCCGGGGAGCGCGAGGCCCTCTCGGCGGCCGGCGTGACGGTCAGGCAGGCCGGATGAGACGCGAGCGCACGGCCGTACACCTGCTGTTCTTCCTGTGCGGCGCGGCCATCGGCACCTGGACGGCGCGCATCCCCGCCATCAAGGACGAGCTGGGGCTCAGCGAGGGCCGGCTCAGCCTCGCCCTGCTGGCCATCGCGGCCGGCGCGGTCGCCGGCATGTCGGTGGTGGGCCGGCTGGTGGACCGGTACGGCAGCGCCCGCGTCATGACCCCGGCCGCGCTGGCGCAGGGCGTGGTGCTGGTGCCGCCCGCCTTCGCGGGCGATCTGGGCGTGCTGGCCGGCACGCTGCTGGTGTTCGGGCTCGTGCACGGCGTGCTCGACGTGTCCATGAACGCCAACGCCGTACAGGTCGAGCGGGCCTCCGGCCGGCCGGTCATGTCGTCGTTCCACGCGGTCTTCAGCATCGGCGGGTTCTCCGGAGCCGCGGCGGGCGGCGTGTTCGCGCACCTGTCGCTGACGCCCGCGACCACGTTCGTGTCGGTGGGAGCGGTGATCGTCGTGCTGGCGGTGTGGGCGGCGCGCTGGGCGCTGCGCCCGGCTCCCGAGACGCACGGCGACGGGCACAGCGGCGGCAGGCCGCCCAAGGGGATCGTGTTCCTGGGCGTGCTGGCGTTCTGCTGCCTGGTGGGCGAGGGCGCCGCGGCCGACTGGAGCTCGGTCTACCTGCACGAGGACCTGGGCGCCTCCCCCGGGTTCGCCGCCGCCGGATACGCCGCCTTCTCCGTCACCATGACCGCGGGGCGGCTGGCGGGCGACCGGCTGGCCGCCAGGCTGGGAGCGGTGACGCTGGTGCGCGGCTGCGGGCTGCTGGCGGCCGCGGGGCTGGGCGTGGCGCTGCTGGGCGGGCATCCGGTGGCCGGCGTGATCGGGTTCGCCTGCTTCGGGGCGGGGCTGTCGTGCATCGTGCCGCAGGTGTTCTCCGCCGCCGGGCACCGCGACCCCGCCTACGCGGGCCGGGCGCTGGCGCGGACGGCGGCCATCGGATATCTCGGTTTCCTGTCGGGGCCGGTGCTCATCGGGGCCGCCGCCGAACTGGGCGGGCTGCCCCGGGCGCTGGCCATCCCCGCGCTGCTGGCGGCGTTCGTGGCGCTGGCCGCCACGGCCCTGCGCACCCGCGCCGGGAAGCCCGCCGCCTGACCACCACGCGACGGCAGGCGACCTCGGCGAGCCGGATCGCCGACCGCAGCCGTGATCAGGCGAACTCCTGCCAGCCCAGCCTGACCACCATGGCCGCCACCACGCACAGCAGGACGACCCGTACGAAGGCGGCGCCCCGCCTGAGCGCCATGCGCGCGCCGAGCTGGGCCCCGGCCACGTTGCACACCGCCATGCCCAGCCCCAGGGCCCACTGCACGTGCCCCTGCGCCCCGAACACCAGCAGCGCCCCCAGGTTCGTCCCGATGTTGATGATCTTCGCGGACGCGGAGGCCGAGACGAAGTCCAGCCCGAGGATGGCGGTGAAGGCGATGATGAGGAACGTTCCCGTGCCGGGCCCGAGGATGCCGTCGTAGAAGGCGATGCCCGCCCCGGCCGTGGCCACCGCCGCGATCACCCGGCCCCGGGTGCGCAGGTGCGGCTCCGGCACGGCGCCCATGGCCGGTCGCAGCGTCACGAACGCCGCCACGGCCAGCAGCACGACCATGACGGCGGGCCGCAGCACCTCGGCCGAGATCGACGCCGCCGCCCACGCGCCGAGCCCCGCGCTGAGCACCGCCAGCGCGGCGCCGGGCAGGGCCACCTGCCGGTCGACCTTGGTCGAGCGCGCGTAGGCCACGGCCGCCGAGGCGGTGCCGAAGATGGAGGAGAACTTGTTGGTGGCCATCGCCTCGATCGTCGGCATGCCGGTCACCATGATCGCGGGCAGTTGCAGCAGCCCGCGATCATGGTG
>NZ_SMLD01000115.1:0-30831 GCF_004352805.1 Nonomuraea mesophila | reverse complement strand
CACCGCCCCCTCCCGCTCCCGCTCGCGCGATGACGCTGCGGGAACGGACGCCGGCGACGCGGCGGTGCCCGGCCGCGGCAGTGACCTCGGCTCGGGCGGTGACGGGGCCGTGCCCGGCCGCGGTGGTGTGGCGGGCGGTGACGCGGTGGAGGTCTACGCGCGGACCGGGCGGTGGGTGGACGGGAAGGCGCCGCTGGCCAAGTGGCTCTGGCTGAGGGCGCACGAACCGGGCGTGCCGGCGGCGATGCGCTGGTGGGCGAGCGTGCCCGACGCGGTGGCGTACGCGCTGACCGGCGTGCTGCGCACCCATGAGACGCTGGCCGCGCGCACCCTCGCCTACGACGTCGTACGCCGTGACTACGACGAGGACCTGCTCTCCCTGGCCGGGCTCCGGCCGGAGCAGCTGGCCCCCACGGTCCGGGCGGTGGAGCCCGTGGGCGGGCTGACGGCGACGGTGAGCGGGGTGGCGGCGGGCATCCCCGTGGTGATCGCCGGCCACGACCACGCGGTGGGCGCCTGGGCCTGCGGTGTACGCCGTCCCGGGCACGTGGCCGACTCCATGGGCACGGCGGAGGCGGTCCTGGCGCCGGCGGCGCACCGGCCGGACCCTCGCACCGGCCTGGCGATGGGCATCACGGCCGACCCTTCGCTCGACGGTACGGGCACCGTCCTGGTCGGCGGCCTGCCGACCAGCGGCGGCCTGCTCGACTGGCTCCTCGGCCTGACCACCGCCCCCGACGACCCGCCCGACGGGACAGCCGAGCGCGGCGTGGTGGATGGCGGCGCTCGCGGGACGGGGGACAGGTACGCCGTCCTGCCCGGACTGCTGGACGGCGTGCGGTTGCCGACGGGGATCGTCGCCGAGCCGTACCTGCGGGGCAGGGTGGCGCCCGCTCCCGACCGCGGACGCCGGGCGACGATGTCCGGGATGGGGCCGGACCACACGTTCGGTGACCTGCTGGCGGCCGCCATGGAGGGCACGTGCCTGCACACCCGCTGGACCGTGGCCGAACTCGCCGCCGTGACCGGCGCCGCACCCGAACGCCTCGTGGTGTTCGGCGGGCAGGTGCGGATCCCGCTCTGGATGCGCGTCAAGGCGGCGGTCTCGCCCGTGCCGGTCGACGTCGTACGCGCGGACGACGCGGTCTGCGCGGGCGCCGCCCTCGTCGCCGGACAGGCGGGAGGCTCACTCGACGACGTTCCCGTACTGCCCCGTGAACCCCAGCCGCACGACCCCGGCCTCGCCGCCGCCTACCGGCCCCTCTACGAACGCTTCCTCACCCTCGCCCGGCAGGAGAACGCATGACCGAGCCGGACACCACCAGATCGGAGCACCCCTTGACCAGCCAGGAAACCCCCACGCTCGACCTGCTGGCCCGCCCCTCCGGCGGGTTCGCCATGGTCGCGATGGACCAGCGCGAAAGCCTCAGGCAGATGTTCGCCGCGGCCACAGGGAGACGTGTGGACGATGACACGCTGACAGGCTTCAAGCTGGCGGTGGCGCGGGAGGTCGGCCCGCACGCGTCCGGGTTCCTGATCGACCAGGACTACGGCTTCGGCCAGGTGGCCGCCGAGGGCATGGTGCCCGGCGGGCTCATCATCGCCGTGGACAGTCTCCGGCAGGAGCCCGACGGCCCCGTCGAGGACACCTCGATCGACGACACGATCGACCTGGCCGCGGCGCGGCGGGCCGGAGCGGTCGCGGCCAAGCTGCTGCTCATCTGGCGCGATGACGAGCACCGGCAGCGCCGCCTGGAGACGGCCGCCGCGTTCGTCCGCCGGTGTGCCGAGGCGGGCGTGCTCTCCGTGCTCGAAGGGGTGGCCAAGCCCGTACAGGGCCGGGAGGCGGATTTCGACGGGCCCGCCGCGATCCGGGAGGCCGCCGGGGAACTCGCCGGGCTGCTGCCCAGCCTGTACAAGGCCCAGGTTCCGCTCGGCGGCGCGGCGCCCGAGGACCGGCTGGCCGAGGAGTGCGCCCTGCTCGACGAGAAGATCCCCGTCCCGTGGGTGGTGCTGTCCCAGGGCGTCGAACGGGACGACTTCCCCGCCGCCGTACGGGCGGCCTGCCGGGCGGGCGCGTCGGGGATGCTGGCCGGGCGCGCGATCTGGAGTGACGTGGTCGGCTCCGCGGGCACGGCCGCCGAGCTGCGTACCCGTTCGGTGCCCCGGCTCCTGCGGCTGGCCTCCATCGTCGACACCTGCGCCCGCCCGTGGAACGCCCGATGACCGCCCCGGCGACCGGGCCGTCGACCGGGCCGTCGACCGGAGCTGCGACCGCCCCGACGACTGGCCCGACGACTGGCCCGACGACTGGCCCGTCGACTGGGCCGGCGATCGCCATGCTGCACACCGTGCCCGCGCTGGCCGCGCCGCTGGCCGAACTGGCCGCCGAGGTGCGGCCCGGTGCGCGGATCACGCACTTCGCCGACGAGAGCCTGCTCCAGGACACCATCGCCGGCGACGGCCCGCCCCCGCACGTGCTGCGCAGGCTGGTCGCGTACGCCATGTACGCCAAGGAGTCGGGAGCCGGGACGCTGCTCGTCACCTGCAGCTCCATCGGCGAGGCCGCCGAGCAGGCGCGCCCGCTCGCCGAGCTGCCGATCCTGCGCATCGACGAGCCGATGGCCGAGGAGGCGGTACGAGCAGGTGACCGGATCGGCGTGCTGGCGACGCTCGCCACCACGCTCGGCCCGACCACCCGGCTGGTGCGGCGCGCGGCCACCCGAAGCGAGGTGTCGCGGGAGATCGTCCCGCACCTGTGCGACGGCGCCTTCGAGGCGCTGCGCGGCGGCGACCCGGCCCGCCACGACGCCCTGGTCCTCGAAGGGTTCGGCCGGCTCGCCCGGCAGGTGGACGTCGTGGTGCTCGCCCAGGCGTCGATGGCCAGGATCGTCACGGAAGCGGGCGGGGGAGTGCCGGTGCTGTCCTCCCCCCGCTCCGGCGTCGCCCAGCTGGCCTGAGGCCCCCGGCCGGTTCAGGTGGCGCCGAGGACGATGCGGCCCGTGGCCTCGCCAGCCGCCTGGCGTTGCCAGGCTTCGGGAGCGTGTTCCAGCGGGACGATCTCGTGCGCCACCGACAGCCGCCCTTCGGCCACCCGCTCGGCGATCAGGCCGATGGCGGAGGCCCGCTGTGACCTGGTCAGTTCGTTGTTGGTGTAGCCGAGCACCCGCAGCGACCGGCTGCGCAGCGTCGCGGAGTCGAGCGGGGACGTCTCCGACGCCGAGCCGCCGAGGTTGACGAGCCGGCCGCCAGGGCGCAGAGCGCGGGCCGCCGCCGCGGCCGGAAGGCCGAAGAGCGGGTCGAGCACCAGGTCCAGCGGCCCCTCGCAGGCGGCGGTGAAGCGGGCGGCCAGCGCGTCCACGTCGTCGGTGTCCAGGGCGACGACGGCGTCCGCGCCCGCCTGCCCGGCCTGTTCGCGGGCCCGCGGTGAGCGGGCGGCGGCGACGACCCGGCGGGCGCCCGCCAGACGGGCGAGCTGCACGGCCGCCTGCCCCACCACGCCTCCGCCGCCGAGCACCAGCACCTGCTCGCCGGCGGCCAGCTCGCCGCGCCAGGTCAACGCCATATGTGCGGCCACGGCCGACAACCCCAGCGCGGCCACGGCGAACGGGTCGCCGCCGCCGGGCAGCTCCACGAGGTCCTCGGCGGGCACCGCCGCCAGTTCCGCCATGCTGCCGTCGCCGGGCGCCATCCCCGCCGACGTGGGGAACCACACGAGCCGCCCGCCCACGGTGCCGACACCCTGCACCCCGGGCACGTAGGGGACGGCGGGCGTGCCGAAGTAGGAGGTCCCGCTCGCGCAGAGCAGGTCCAGCGGGGTGATCGGGGCGGCGATGACCCCGACTTTCTCGGCTCCTGGAGCGGCCACGGGCGCGGGCCGCTCGGCCACCACGGGAGGCAGGCCGCACGTCTCGATCAGTACGGCCCGCATCACGACACCATCCCTGTGGCAGTACGGGCGGCCTCCGTCATGTGGCGATGTCCGGGTAGGGCAGGCTCATGTGGGACAACCGCCGCGCGTACTCCTTCTGGAAACCCAGCGGCGGATGGTCGCGCTCGAACATCGCGATGAACAACGTCAGCGTGAGGAACGGATGGGCCCCCAGCTCGAACAGCTTCGGGTAGTCGTGGGCGGCCAGCGCCTCGCGTTCGACGTCGTCGAAGCGCAGCCACGTCGACGACTCGCCGGAGTGGCAGCCGAGGATGCGGTTGGCGTACTCGGCCTCCCACATCTCCACCGTGGCGCGCGGCTCCTCGCGGTAGCGCTCGACCAGCTCGGGGTCGCGGTCGACGGTGAAGAGGAACTTGTTCAGCAGGTATTTGCTCATGACCCCTCACCTCCGGCCGGGTACCAGGTGAAGTACGCCTCCATGGTGTGGAACAGGTCGTAGGTATCCACATAGTCGGCTTTCTTCCCCTCCCCGGCCACTCCCATCATCAGCATGAAGTCCATGAAGCCGTGGGTGGCGTTGCCGGGCTCCCACAGGCTGTCCAGGGTGACCTCCGACAGGCAGCCTTCGAGGTCACCGGTGGAGATCCACTCGACGGCCCTGCGGTCGAACTCCGGGTCGGGGCCGTGCGGCCCGAACTGGCGCGGCCCTCCGAGTTCGAGCGACAGGTGCCCGGTGCCGATGACGGCGACCCGCTGGTCGGAGGGCCACGACTCGACGAGCTGCCTGATGGTCCGGCCGAGCTGCACGAACCGTTTCGGCTGCGGCAAGGGAGGGGCGAAGATGTTGGTGTAGACGGGCACGATCGGCAGGTCGTTCTGCGGGCGCAGGGTGATGATCGGGCACGTGATCGAGTGGTCGATCCGCAGCTCGTTGGAGAAGGCCAGGTCGAAGCCCGCGTCGAGGCCCTCGCGCAGGATGTACGCCGACAGGTCCTCCTGCCCGCTGAACACCATCCTGGGCAGCCCGAACTCGCGTTCCTCGTTGTAGAAGTTCGCGTCGTAGAAGGGCGCCTTGCCGACGAGGAACTGCGGCATGTTGTCCAGCCACAGCTGGTGGAAGTGGTCGGAGCCGACCATGACCAGCACGTCGGGCCTGGCCCTGGTCAGGGTCTCCCGGAACGCCTCGACCTTGCGCACCCACTCGTCGGCGAAGGGCGGGCGGTCCTCACCCGTGGAGGTGCTGGCGCGGTAGTAGAAGGGATGGTGGGTGGATGCGATGACCGCGACGAGTTCAGCCATGCGACTCTCCGTAGGGGTCGGGGGGCACGGACCGGTTGTTCAGGTCCACGGACAGGAAGATGTCGTTGGCCACCGGGTGCCGCAGCTCCTCGGCGAGCTGGCCGATCAGCCCGGCGGTCCTGGCCAGGAGCGCGAACCCGCGCAGCAGTTCCAGCGGCAGCCCGAGGTCGGCCAGCGCGGCGCCGCAGACGCCGGCGCCGTTGAGCGGCAGCGTCCTGCCCAGCACGCGCGGGTGCACCCGGCCGACCGCGGCGAATAGCGACAGGTGCGGGCCGTACAGGCCCTCCTCGGCCGCGATCTCGAACAGCCGCGGCGTACGGGGGTCGCCGTCCTTGTGCACGTGGTGGCCGAGCCCGGGCACGCGCCGTCCCGACTCCCGCCAGGCCGTCACGGTCTCCAGCGCGAGCGCGTCCCAGCCGGCGTCGTCGGAGGGGAGGGGGTCGTGCTCCTTGAGCACGCCGGCGAGGAAACGCCCGCAGTCCTCGGTGACGCCGAGGAACCGCGAGCCGCCGCCGAGCAGCCCGGCGGCCAGCGCCCCCTGCACGGAGTCGGGCGCCGACAGGTACGTCAGCCGCGTCACGATCGCCGTCGGCGTGAACCCGTGGTCGGCCAGCGCGGCCAGCACCGCCTCGAACACCCGCACCTCGCCCCGCGACGGGCGGCGCTGCGTGGCCAGCCAGAAGGCCAGCTCGCCGAAGCCCACCTCGCCCATCACGTCGGCGGCGAGGTCGTGCCCGAGCAGCGTGATCGACGTGGGCGACGACGCCCCGAGCGCGGTGGGGTAGTCCCTGGGCGTCATGACCGCCGCTCCCCGGCGAGCCACGTGCGCAGCTCGGCGCCGTGCTCGTTCAGCTCGGGCGGCGGCAGCGCGTAGCCCGCGGGCGTCTCGGAGAAGCGGATCGGATGCCGCGTCGTCGGCACCGCCCGCTCGCCCTCGCCCACCACCACGACCGGGTCGAGCCCGAACCGCTCCGCCGCGGCGAACCCGCCGTCGATCGTGTTGATCGGCCCGCAGGGCACCCCGGCGTCCACGAGCAGGTCGAACCACTCGTCCGCGGAGCGCAGGGCGAGCCGCTCGACCAGGATCGGCCGCAGCTGCTCGCGGTTGGCCGTGCGGCTCGCGTTGCGGGCGAAGCGCGGGTCGCCGGCCACCTCGGGGATGCCGAGCACCTCGCACAGCTTGCGGAACTGGCCGTCGTTGGCGGCGGCGACGATGAGGTCCTGATCGGCCGTGGGCAGCGGTTCGTACGGGAACACGCTGGGGTGCGCGTTGCCCATCCGGTACGGCACCACGCCCCCGGCGACATACGCCGAGCTCTGGTTGACCAGCCCGGTCAGCGCCGACGACATCAGGTTGACCTCGACGTGCTGCCCCCGCCCCGTGGCCTCGCGGTGGCGCAGCGCCGCCAGGATGCCGATGACGGCGTGGTTGCCGGCCATCACGTCGAACACGGAGATGCCGGCCCGGTAGGGCGGCCCGTCCGGCTCGCCGGTGAGGCTCATCAGCCCCGACATGGCCTGCACCATCAGATCGTAGCCGGGCACCCGCGCCCCGGGCCCCGAGCCGAAGCCGCTGATCGAGGCGTACACGATGCCGGGGTTGGCGGCCAGCACGGCCTCGTGGCCGAGGCCGTACTTGTCCAGCCCGCCCGGCCGGAAGTTCTCCACCAGGACGTCGGCACGTCTGGCCAGCTCCCTGGCGGCCTCGGCGTCGCCCTCGTCGCGCAGGTCGAGGGCGATGGAGCGTTTGCCGCGGTTGACGCCCAGGTAGTAGGTGGAGGCCTCGCCCCTGGCGGGCGGGGTCCACGTGCGGGTGTCGTCCCCGCCGGGCCCTTCCACCTTGATGACGTCGGCTCCCATGTCCGCCAGCAACATCGTGGCGTAGGGCCCGGCCAGGACCCTGGAGAAGTCGGCGACCAGCACGCCGGACAGCGGCCCCCGCGGCTCGGTGTCAGTCATCGAGTTCCCATCCTCGCGTCCGTTGAACGGACATATGTCCGCTCAGCCGATCCCAGCATCTAAAGACTATGACGTCAAGCACCTTGACAGCAGGGCCAACGCTCATCACAGTGGCGATGACCGTATAGCGGACAACTGTTCGCCAGCGAGGAGCGTGCCATGAACGACTTCGACTCCGGGCGCCCCGTGGTGCTGCGCGGCGGCACGGTGCTGCCCATGGACGGGCGCCGGGTGCTGCCCAGCACAGACGTCCTCGTCACCGGGGACCGGATCGCCGCCGTCGGCCAGGACCTGCAGGCCCCGCAGGACGCCATCGAGATCGACGCCTCCGGCGGCATCGTCATGCCCGGCATGATCGACACCCACCGCCACATGTGGCAGACCGCGATGCGCGGCTACGGCGCCGACTGGACGCTCACCCAGTACTTCGTCTGGTACTACCTGGAACACGGCAAGCTCTTCAGGCCCGAGGACGTGCACGCGGGCAACACGCTGTCCGCGATCGAGGCCCTCGACGCCGGCGTCACCACCGTCGTCGACTGGTCGCACGGCCTGCAGACCGTCGACCACGCCGACGCCGCCGCCGACGCGCTGCAGTCCGTCCCCGGCCGGTACGTGCTCGCGTACGGCAACATCCAGCAGCCGCCCGCCGAGTGGACGGCCACCCCCGAGTTCCGCGACTTCGTCGCCCGGCGCGTCACCGGCGACGACCTGCTCGGCTGCCAGCTCGCCTTCGACGTGCTCGGCGACCCGTCGTTCCCGGAGAAGCCCGCCTTCGAGGTCGCCCGCGAGCTCGGCCTGCCCGTCACCACGCACGCCGGCGTGTGGGGCGCCACCAGCGACGACGGCATCAAGCTCATGTACGAGCACGGCTTCATGACATCCGAGACCGTGTACGTGCACGCCGCCTCGCTGTCGGCCGACTCCTACCACCGGATCGCGGCCACCGGCGGCTCCATCTCGGTCTCCACCGAGAGCGAGCAGAGCGCCGGGCAGGGCTACCCGCCCACGTGGGCCGTCCGCGCCCACGGCATCCCGGTGTCGCTGTCCATGGACACGAGCGTCTGGTGGAGCGGCGACCTGTTCTCCGCCATGCGCGCCACCCTCGGCGCCGACCGCTCACGCGAGCACCTGGAGGCCCACGCCAAGGGCGAGACCGTCACCCACTGCGGCCTGCGCGCCGACGAGGTCGTCACCTGGGCCACCAAGGGCGGCGCCCGCGCGATCGGCCGCGACGACCTCGGCACGGTCGAACCCGGCCAGAAGGCCGACCTGGTGCTCATCAAGAACGACGCGTCGCCCGTGTCGTTCCCGCTGCTCAACCCGTTCGGCCACGTCGCGTTCCAGGCGCAGCGCGGCGACGTGCACACCGTGCTGGTCGACGGCCGGGTGGTCAAGCACGAGCACCGCCTCGTCGGCATCGACCTGGCCGCGGCCCGCCGGCAGGTCGAGCGCACGGTCGAGCACCTGCGCTCCGCGATGGGCGACGAAGCCTGGGAGAAGGGCATGAACCCGGACATCCCCGCCACCAAGATCCTCGACAACCCGTACACGTACACCGACTACCGCAGCGACTCCACGCACCGCCTGTGACCAGCCGCCACGCGGACGGGCGACCGTACCGGCCGGGCCGACCGTCTACAGTCGGAGCAGGCGGATCCGAACGAGAGGGCATCGATGGCACGCGGCGACACCGGACCTGACTTCATCGAGGCGCTGGCCCGCGGTCTCGATGTCATCAGGGCATTCCAGCCCGGGCGCCCGGTCATGTCCCTGACGGAGGTGGCGACGGCCGCCGGCCTGGCCAGGCCGACGGCCCGCCGCATCCTGCTCACCCTCCAGGAACTCGGCTACGCCCGGCAGGAGGCGGGCGGGTTCGCCCTCACACCGCGGGTGCTGGAGCTGGGCGTCACCTACGTGCGCTCCATGGGGCTGTGGGAGGTCGCCAGGCCCCACCTGGAGCGGCTGGTCATGCAGACGCATGAATCCTCCTCGATCGCCCAGCTCGACGGCTCCGACATCGTCTACGTCGCCAGGGTCGCCGTGCCGAAGATCGTCGCCCTGTCGGTGCAGATCGGCACCCGCTTCCCCGCGCTGCAGACGTCCCTGGGCAAGGTGCTGCTCGCCGCGCTCTCACCCGCCGAGGTGGAGCGGGTCCTCGCCGAGCCCAGCCGCTCCGGCATCGAGCCGCGCTGGCGGCCGGACGCCCAGGAGCGCGACGCGGTGCTGCGCGAGGTGCGGGCCAAGGGCTGGGCGATGACGGACGAGCAGCTCGCCCTCGGCATCCGGTCGGTCGCCGCGCCGCTCAGAGACGGGCTCGGCAACGTCATCGCGGCCGTCAACGTCAACGCCCACGCCGCCGAGACCTCCATCGACAAGCTGACCGAGGTGCATCTGCCGCTGCTGCTGAAGACGGCCGGCGCGATCAGCGCCGACTGGGCCCTCTACCAGGAGATCCCGCACGTCACGGCCTCCTGAGCCACGCCGGTGGCGGTCTGGGTCTTGCCGGGCGGGTCAAGTCGTCCTTCAATGATCTCCTACGGCGATCCAGGAGGGGCCGATGCGCGCTGCACGGGCGTCCGCAGTCGTTCTGATGATGGTGCTCACGACGTTCGCCGCGGCAGGGCCGGCCGTTACGGCCGCCTCAGGGCCCGCCGACCCCGAGCCCGCCTCGCTGGTCACCCTCGCCGTCCCCGACCAGGCGGCGTTCGACCGCCTGGTCGCCTCGGGCGCCGACCTCACCGAACGGGTACGCCCGCAGCCCGACGGCAGCATCCAGGTCGACGCCGTCGTCACTCCCGGCCAGCTCGACGGCCTGAGGTCGCTGGGCGCCACCCTCGCGCCCGGCACCCCGTCCCAGGCGCGGCCGAGAGCCACCGCGGGCAAGGACCAGATCGTCATCGAGCGGGCGGTCTGGTTCGCGTCGCGCGAGGGCTACTTCCTGTCCGTCGAGGCGTCCAGCAGCGCCGGGCAGGCGGCCACGCTCAGCGTGACGTGGAAGGGCACGCGCGGGTCCCAGGGACAGGCGCCCATGGCCGCGTACGTCGACGCGGGCGCGTACCTCGGCCACCAGCTCAGCGCCCCCGTCCCGGCGGACGGCAGACCCCGGTGGGTCACCGTCACCTCGGCCGGAGGCGGCAAGGCCGAGGCGCGGGTCAAGGAATGGCCCGACGGCGAGCGTCCGGACCGCAGGGGCCACGGGTACCAACGCGACTTCGTCACCCAGTACATGACGCCCGCGCAGCTCGACGAGCGGGTCAAGAGCCTGCACCGGCGCTACCCGAGGCTCACCGAGATCATCACGCTGCCGTACCGGACCAACGGCTACCGGCGCCACGCCCAGGCCCTCATCGGCGCCCCGCCCGCGGCGGCCGTGGTCGTCACCTCCGCCGCCTACGGCTCCGAGGGCGGCAACGACCTGTCGGTCGAGCTGACCGACCCCGCAGCACCTGACCGGCCGCTGCGGGTGAGCGTGGACGGCAAGCTCGTCACCGTCAGCCTGGCCACCGACGGCTCCGGCACGCCGGTCAGCACCGCCGCCCAGGTCGCCGCCGCGATCAACGCCACGGAGGGCGCCGGCCTCACCGCCACGACCTACCGCGACGACGCCGGTGGCGGCGTCATGGCGCCCGCGCCGCCCGCCCGGCTCAGCGACTTCCTCCAGGCGCCCGCCGACGTCTCCCGCGCCCCGGCGCGCGTGCTGGCCCTGCGCATCGGCGCGCACCGCGACGGCTCGCGCACCGGCGTGCTGGCCTACGCCCAGGAGCACGCCAGGGAATGGGTGACGCCACTGGTCACCATCGAGGCGGCCGAACGCCTGCTGCGCAACCACGCCCGCGACAAGGCGACCCGCCGGCTGCTGGAGCGCACCGACATCTTCATCGTGCCGACCGTCAACCCCGACGGCGCCAACTACAGCTTCTACGACTTCAACGCCCAGCGTAAGAACATGACCAACCACTGCCCCGCCGCGCAGTCCGACCCGGCCTCGCGCAACACCTGGGGCGTGGACGTCAACCGCAACTACGCCGTCGGATCGCTGCACGACGGCTACTTCGGCGCCTCGGCCAACTGCCAGAGCGGCACGTACGCGGGCCCTGCCGAGCACTCCGAGCCGGAGAGCCGCAACGTGATCTGGCTGGCGCGGACGTACCCCAACATCAGGTTCGCCCTGAACGTGCACAGCTACGGCGGCTACTTCATGTGGCCGCCCGGCGCCTACAAGCTCGACGGCCGCGTCACCCTCCCCAGGCCGTCGGAGCAGGACCTGGCGTACTTCCTGCGCTCGGCCCGTACGATCGAGGAGGCCATCGCCGCCGAACGCGGCACGGTCACCTGGCCGCAGCAGACGGGTCCCGTGACGGACGTGCTGTACTCGGCGGCCGGCAACTCCGCCGACGAGCTCTGGTACGACCACGGCGTCTACGGATGGGACTTCGAGGTCGGCGCCGACCTGTGGAACCCCGAAACGCGCAGGTGGGAGGGCGTGGGCTTCCAGCCGCCGTTCAGCGAGGGGCACGCGGAGGCGATGGAGTTCGCCTCCGGGCTCATCGCGCTCGTCGGGGTGGCCGCCGACTACCGGGAACGCTGAACCTCCGGAGTCCGCGTGGCGGCCCCGCCCCCGTGACGGGGCCGCGCACGCGCCCCACCCCGGCTCTTACGGGGCCGGGGCGTAGCCGGCCGGGCGGGTGGTGAAGGTACCGCGGCCCTGGGTACGGCTGCGCAGCCGGGTCGCGTAGCCGAACACCTCGGCCAGCGGCACGATCGCGGTGATCACGACCGTGCCCGACCGCGTCGTCGAGCCGGAGATCTGCCCGCGCCGGGCCGCGAGGTCGCCCAGCACCCCGCCGGCCGCGTCGTCCGGCACCGTGACCGTCACCTCGGCCACCGGTTCGAGCAGCGCCATCGTGCCGGCCCGCAGCGCCTCGCGCAGCGCCAGCCGGCCGGCCGTGCGGAAGGCGAGCTCCGAGGAGTCCTTCGTGTGGGTGGCACCGTCGGTCAGCGTCACCCGCACGCCCGTCACCGGATGCCCTCCCAGCGGCCCGTCGGCCAGAGCGTCCCGGCAGCCGGCCTCGACCGCGCGCACGTACTCGCGCGGCACCCGCCCGCCCGTGACGGTCGAGGAGAAGGCGAAGTCACCCTCGGCCAGCGGCGCCACGTCGATCACGACGTGGGCGTACTGGCCGGCGCCGCCGTCCTGCTTGACGTGCCGGTACAGCAGGCCGGACACGCCGCGTACGAGGGTCTCCCTGAGCGCGACCTGCGGCCGGCCGACGCCGACGGACAGCCCGTGGTCGCGGCGGACCTTCTCCACCGCCACCTCCAGGTGCAGCTCGCCCATCCCCGACAGCAGCGTCTGCCCGGTCTCGGCGTCGGTACGGACCGTCAGCGACGGGTCCTCCTCGGCCAGCCGCGCCAGCGCCGAGGCCAGCCGGTCGGCGTCGGTGCCCCCGCGGGCCTCGACCGCCACCGACACCACGGGGTCGGCCGCGCCCGGAGGCTCCAGCACCAGGGGCGAGCCCGGCGCGCACAGGGTCGTCCCGGGCCGGGCCGTCTTCGGCCCGACGACGGCGACGATGTCCCCGGCCACCGCACGGTCCACCTCGGTGCGCCGGTCGGCCTGCACGCGCAGGATGCGGCTGATCCGCTCGGTACGGCCCGTGCCGGCGTCCAGCACCGTGTCCCCCTTCCGCATCGTGCCCGCGTACATCCGCAGGTAGGTCAGCCGCCCGGTGGCGGTCGCGTTCACCTTGAACACCAGCGCCACCGGCGGCGCGGCCGGGTCCGCCGGGCGTTCCTCGCCGTCCTGCCCGCGCACCGCCGGGACGTCCAGCGGCGAGGGCAGGTACGCCACCACCGCGTCGAGCAGCGGCTCCACCCCGCGGTCCCGGTACGCCGAGCCGCACAGCACGACCACGCCCGCGCCGGTGCGGGTCAGGTCGCGCAGCGCCGCCTCAAGCGTGCCGTCGGAGATCGACGTGCCCGTGCAGAACTCCTCCAGTGCCTGCGCGTGCAGCTCGGCCACCGACTCCTCCAGCAGCCGGCGCCGCCGCAGCGCCTCCTCGCGCAGCTCCTCCGGCACCTCGCCCACGTCGTACGCGCCGCCGGTCCACACCAGCGACCGCATGCGCACCAGGTCGACGACGCCGGAGAAAGCGTCCTCGCGCCCGATCGGCAGCTGCGTCACCAGCGGCGCGGGATGCAGCCGACGGCGGATCGACTCGACCGCGGCGTCCAGGTCGGCGCCCGCCCGGTCGAGCTTGTTGACGAACACGATCCGCGGCACGCCGTACCGGTCGGCCAGGCGCCACACGGACTCGCTCTGCGGTTCGACGCCCGCGACGCCGTCGAACACCGCGATCGCGCCGTCGAGCACCCGCAGCGAGCGTTCCACCTCGTCGGAGAAGTCGACGTGGCCGGGGGTGTCGATGACGTTGATGCGGTGCCCGTCCCAGTCGCAGCTCACCGCCGCGGCGAAGATCGTGATGCCGCGGTCGCGCTCCTGGGGGTCGAAGTCGGTGACGGTGGTGCCGTCGTGCACCTCGCCGCGCTTGTACGTGGCGCCGGCGAGGAACAACATCCGCTCGGTGACGGTGGTCTTGCCGGCGTCGACGTGGGCGAGGATGCCGAGGTTGCGGACGGTCGTGAGACAGGTGGAAAGATGGGCGCGCACAGCCGATGACCCTTTCGGGGTGTCGTCGAACAGGACAGCGCGATTCCCCGGACGAAGCACGGCGGGAAGCCGGCCCAGGTGAGAACCCCGGCGCGAGCTCAGGCCCGCGGGGGTGGCGAGGTCGCTTCGTCAGGGCGTCCGATGGCGGCCGCGCAGCCGGCATCGGGGCGACGAAGACACCAGGATCACCTCGTGCCGCGACGGAGGGACGACGGCAGCGGTGCTGTGGTGACGCACGGCCGGCTCCTCCCTCATCGATGCGGTACGGCGTTCGCTGGAGGAGTGTAATCACCCGCCTGTGACGGAGGAAACCGGTTTTCCCGGTGCGCCTGCGGTGACCGGCCGCCGGAGGGCCGCCGGGCCCGGATCGCCGCGCCCGGCGTACGAGCGGCCGTGCCCCGGCCCTCGCCCGGCTGGAGAAGGCGTTTGAGGCGAAGTGACGATGGTAGAGGCCCACTAGCAGGGGAAATGGAGATCGCCCCGCTGCCGGTAGCCTTCCGGGGGGAAGGCGTGATAGGCGGTCTCCGCGGTTGTGAGACCGCCGGATCGGGGGAAACCCAATGCGTAAGACGCTCACCGGGCTGGGCCTGGCGTTCTTCTTGACGCTCGTCCCGGCCGCCGCAGCGACGGCCGACACACCGGTCGAGCCCGTCGCGCAGAGCCAGGTCACACCCGCACCACAGCAACAGACGGACGGAGGCGGTAACGCCGGCCTTTGGGGCCTGCTGGGCCTGCTGGGCCTGCTCGGCCTGGCCGGCATGCGTAAACAGCGCCACGTCGGCACCTCGGAACACGTCTCCGACCGCGGGATGCGCCCATAGGCCGTCCCCGCCCGGCGATCGAGCCGGGATGAGATCGCAGCGGCACGGCCGCAGCACCGCGGCCGTGCCGACGCGACCCCTTCACAGCAGGGCGCCCGCCCGGCGCAGGCGGCGCTCGCGCAGGGCGAGCAAGGGTGGCAGGCCGAGCTGCGCGACGATGTAGACGGCGACGGCCAGCGCCTCCCAGAAGCCCGCCGAGCCGATCGCGCCCCCGGCGAACTGGGCCAGGCCCCAGCCGCCCAGCGAGATCACGAGCGGCAGCACCACCGTGACCAGCATCCACGCCATGACGGCGATCCCGGCCACGTACGGCACCACGAACCAGCGGGCGACCCGCCGGTCCCGCTCTCCGGCCTCGGCCAGTTCGGCGCTCTCGGCCTCGGTGAGCCGGAAGAGCCGGCGTTTCGCGGTGAGCCACGTCGTCCGGTAGAGGTTGTGGCAGCGCAGCGCGTTCGCCAGCAGCGCGTACGAGTCGCTGCGCAGCGGCAGGGCGGCCCACTGCCAGCAGATGCCGAAGATCAGGAAGAGCGCCACGGCGGCGAGGAAGCCGTCCAGGCCGGCGGGCGGGCCGAGCAGGCGCAGCCCGAGCGCCACGGCCAGGACCACGCTGTCGATGGCCATCCCGGCCAGGTAGACGCCGTAGCGGCGGTTGCGCGGCACCGTGACGATCTGGGTGAGGTCGGTCTCGAAGACGACGTACATGCCCCGGTAGCTGACACGGAAGACGGCCGGCACGCCGACCGCGCGCCCCGCGAGCCAGTGCCAGGCCTCGTGCAGGGCGCCGAACCCGATGCCGAGCAGCAGCCACGTGAACGCCGACAGCCCCGGACCGGGCAGGAACACGGCGTCCTCCCACGACGGGCGGAGATGGGGCTGCGACACCAGCACGCCGGCCACGAACAGCGCCGCCGCCGCGTAGAACGTCCAGGCGGCGCGGCCGAACAGCCGGGCGGCGGCCTCAGGGCCGACGCCTTCGATCCACCGGATGTGCCCGCGGACCGGCGCCGCCTGCGCGGGCGGGTCGAGCAGCCCGGCGGCGGTGAGCCCTTCGACGAAGTCCGTGCCGTCCACCGGTTCGCCCGCGACCTCGCCGGCCCGCGCGGTGGCCTCGGCCAGCGAGCCCGTCTCCTGCAACGTGGTCACGAACACCGCGCCGGGCTCGGGCACCGCGACGAAGACGCCCAGCTCAGGGCGCCCCAGGATCCAGGCTTCTCCGTCGAAGGAGACCGTCAGCCGGGCGGCCCGTTCGCGCAGCCCCGCATCCACGGACGTGGTCATACTCTCTCTCCAGGATCGGGTACGGCATGGGCAAGGCCGCACCCCGGCGTGCCCGGGATGCGGCCCTGCTCCCCGGCTCAGGAGTCCGGGTGGATGAGCTGCGTCAGACGGGTGTTCTCGACCCGCTTGATCTCGATCTTCATAAGGATCACCTCCCTCCGCATACCGGGCAGTCTGGATTGCGTCGCCACTCGTCCTGACTTGTCGCACACCCGTGCGCGAAGTCGATGCTGAGCGGCCGGCCGGCGTACGCCGGTGGCTCGAATCCGGTCAGGTAACGCAGCACCTCGAAGGCGCCGAACGCCCCCAGCAGGCCGGCGACCGGGCCGATCCCGCGGTTGGGCTGCGGCTTGCTGACGAAGAGCCTGGTGGCGGCGATGGCACCCGCGATCGCCGGGTCGTCGGGGTCGTCGAACTCCGCCGGGTCGGAGGGATCCGCGGGCACGCACGCGCGGCACGCGCTGACGCCCGGGTGCACCGACCAGACGGTCCCCGTGGTGACCGAGATGCCGCCGCGGACGAACGGCACGCCGTTGCGCACGCACGCCTCGTTCACCCAGAGGTCGACGCGGTTCGGCCGGTCGATGCCCGATGCCACGACGTCGGGGCGGGTGCGGGCGACGAGTTCGTACAGTTGCTCGGAACCCTCGACGGGGGCGTCGATCGCCTCCACCTCGACGGCCGGGTCGAACGCCCTGACCCACTCCCTGGCCCGCTCCACCTTGCGGGCGCCGAGGTCGTCCCACCGGTAGAGGTACTGCCGGGCGAAGTTGCGCGCGTCGACCGTGTCGCGGTCGAGCAGCGTCAGCCTGCCCACACCCAGCCCCGCCAGGTGGGGGATCGTGTTGGAGTTGAGCCCGCCGGTCCCGAGCACCAGGACGTGCGACTCGCGCAGGCGCCGCTGCAGGTCCTCGCGGCTGCGGCCGAGCGAGCTGAACGACTCGAAGAAGGCCAGGTTGCTGAAGTACCGCTCCGCGGCCCCGGGGTCCAGGCGGCCGAGCCGGTCGCCGTCCTCCAGCAGGCCGACGTCGTCGAACGCCGTGACGGCGCCCTCCACGTCCGCCACGTCCAGCGACAGCTCGTCCGCGAGCTCGGCGACGGTCCTGCCGCCCTCGCCGAGCAGGCCGAGCAGCTTCTCCACCATGCCGTCGGGGTCGGACAGGATCAGCTGGTCGCGGGGGTCGTACACCAGCCGCAGCTCATCCCCGACCCGCTCCCAGGCGATGTCCTTGAGTTGTGGCCTCATCGGTGCATCAGCCAATCTCTGAGAGGATGTGGCAGGACTGTGGCATGCGGCCGCATGGATCCCGCATGGATCGTGCCTGGAGGGACGTTGGTCTGCTGGAGGAGCCGTGGCGGATACAGCTAGCCCCCGCCGGGTGCCCGGCGTGCGCTTCCTCCTCCTCGGGCCGCTGGAGGCCGTCGTCGACGGCCGGGCCGCCCACCTGACCGGCAGGCAGCGGGCGCTGCTCGCGGCGCTGCTGCTCGACGCGGATCACGTGGTGTCGGTGGAGAGGCTGGCCGACCGCCTCTGGGGCGAGGAGGTCCCGCCGTCCGCCCCGGCCAGGGTGCGCGCCCTGATCACCGAGCTGCGCAGGGCGCTCGGTCCCCACGGCCAGGACGTGATCGTCACCAGGAGCCCGGGCTACCTGGCCCGCGACCCCGCGACGGACGCCGCCGAGCTGACCTCCCTGGTGGCCCGGGGACACCGCGCGGCGCGGGACGGCCGGCACCCGGAGGCGGCCGCCCGCTACGAGGAGGCGCTGGCGTTGTGGCGCGGCGACCCCTACGACGAGCTGTCCGGGCCCGTCGCCGACGCCGAACGGCACCGGCTGGAGGAGCTCAGGCACGAGGCGGCCGAGGCTCGCGCCGCGGCCCTCCTGGAGATGGGCGAAGGACAGGCGGCCATCGCCGGCCTGACGCGGCTGCTGGCCGAGGTGCCGCTGCGCGAGCGGCCCCATGGCCTGCTCATGCGGGCGCTCGCCGGCGAGGGGCGATTACCCGAGGCGCTGGAGGTCTACCGCGGCTTCCGCGCCCGGCTCGTGCACGAGCTCGGCGTGGAGCCGAGCGCTGGGCTGCGGCATCTCCACCAGCGCCTGCTCGCGGGCGCCCCCGCCACGGAACCGCCCACGGAACCGCCTGCGGTACCGTCCGCGCGGGTGGTGCGAGAGGCGCCCGTGCCGCGCCAGTTGCCGCCCCTGCCCGGGGGTTTCGTCGGCCGCGCGGACGAACTGCGCCGCATGGACGCCGGCCGGGTGACGCTGGTGGTCGGCCCGGCGGGCGTCGGGAAGACCGCCCTCGCCGTCCACTGGGCGCACCGGGCGGCCGCCCGCTACCCCGACGGCCAGCTGTTCGTCGACATGCGCGGCTTCGACCAGCGCGAGCCGATGACGTTGCCGGAGGCGCTGCGCCTGCTGCTGCAGGGGCTCGGCCGGTCCGCCAGGGACATCCCCGTCGAACTCGACGCCCAGATCGCCCTCTACCGCTCACTGCTGGCTGGCCGTCGCGTGCTGGTGGTCCTGGACGACGTCGCCGCACCCGAGCACGTACGCGCCCTGCTGCCCGGCGACCCCGGCTGCCGCGCCGTCGTCACCAGCAGGAACCGCCTCGGCGGCCTCGTCGCGCTCGACGGCGTCGAACGGCTCACGCTCGACGTGCTGGACGAGCGGGAGGCCCTGCAGCTGATCGCGTACGGCATCGGCGAGGACCGCCTGCGCGGCGAGCAGGACGCCGCGGCGGAACTCGTGGCCCTGTGCGGCCGGCTGCCGCTGGCGCTGTCCATCGCGACCTCCTGGATCGGCGACCACGGACACCGGATGATCGGCCACTACGTACGCGAGCTGGCGGACCGCGGCCGGTTGGTGCGCCTGCGCGTGGACGGCGACGAGATCGTCGCCGTGCAGGCGGCCCTCGACCTGTCGCACCAGGCGTTGTCCGCGCCCGCGCGGCGCATGTTCCGCCTCCTCGGCGTGGCGGGGGGCGCGAGCATCTCCGCCGACGCCGCCGCCGCCCTGACCGGCACGGACCGCGAGCGCGCCGAGGACCTCCTCGGTGCGGCGGCCCGCATCCACCTGCTCAAGGAGACGGGCCCGCGGCGCTTCGGCGCCCACGACCTCGTCGTGGAGTACGCGGTCCGGCTCAGCATCGCGGAGGACCCGCCGGAGGAACGGGACTCGGCCGCCCGCCGGCTGCTCGACTACTATCTGCGCACCGTCGCCCGAGCCGGCGCGGCGACCGGGTTCGAGCCTCCGCGGCCGCCCGCGGACCTGGCCGTGCCCGGTGTCACGCCGGCGGAGTTCGGGGACGCGGCGCAGGCCGTCGACTGGTTCGACGCCGAATGGGACAACCTCGCCGCCGCCGTCTCCCACGCGGCCGCGCACGGCCCGCGCCCCTACGCCTGGCTCCTGGTCGAGGCCATGACGGACCTGCTGCAGTACCGGCGGACGCACGCGGAGTGGCTGCGCCTGGCGGGCATCGGGCTCGACGCCGCCGAGCGGGAGCGGGACCTCGCCGGGCAGGCCGCGATGCGCAACTCCCTCGGGCTCGTCCGGTGGCTCATGGCCGACCACGAAGGCGCGATGCGGGAGTACGGGCCGGCCCTCGCGCTGGCCCGCAGGGCGGGCCGGGCGGACGCGGAGGCCGCGGCGCTGATGGGCGGCGGCGTGGTACGCAAACAACTGGGGAAGCCCCGCTCGGCCCTGCCGCGCTACCGGCGGGCCGCGGCCCTCTACCGCGCCCTCGGCAACAGGCGCGGCGAGTCACGCGCCCTGAACAACCTGGCCTCCGCCTACCTCATGCTGGCCCGGCTCGACCGCGCCGAGGAGTGCCTGGTGGCCAACCTCCCGCTGGCCGAGGCGGCCGGTGACCGGATGTTGCGCACGCTCACCCTCGTCAACCTCGCCCTCGTCCGCCAGAAGCAGGCCCGGTTCGGCGAGGCGCTCGCCTGCCTGGACGAGGCGCTGTCCGTGGCCCGCGCCGCCGGCCGCTACGCCGAGGCGGTCACGTACGAGACGTACGGCTGGGTGCACCACGACGCCGGCCGGCACGAGCGGGCCGTGGACGCGTTCGCCCAGGGCCTGGCCATCGCCGAGCAGGTCGAGAACAGGCGCTGCCAGATCGCCTCGCTGAGCGGCATGGCCGGGGCAGAGCTGGAGCTCGGCCGGGTGGATTCCGCGCTCGCCCGGCTGGAGTCCGCGCTGCGGCTGGCCGAGCGGACGGGCACGGACCTGGACCAGGTGCTGCTGGGCCTGGCGGAGGCCCACCACCGCGGCGGCCGGCACGCGGACGCGCGCGACGAGGCGGAACGCGCGCTGAAACTGGCGCAGGACGCCAACCCGCTGAACCTGCCCCGGCTGCACGGCCTGCTCGCCGCCGTGCACCTGGCGGACGGCGACACGGCGCAGGCGGTACGCGCGTGCGAGCAGGCGCTGAGGCTCGCCCACCGGTCGGGGCAGCGGCTGGAGCAGGCCCGAGCCCTGCTCACGCTCGGCCACGCCCGGGAACCGCACGCCCTCGAGCAGGCCCGGCGCCACTGGCGCCGTGCTCACGAGCTGTTCACGGCCATCGGAGCGCCCGAGCGTCTGAAGACCGCGGCGCTGCTCGACCGGCGGTGAACAGGTAGTTGCGCCGGGCGGCGCCGACCGCGTCCGTACGGGACCAGCGCCGTCCGCGCCGGACATGCATGCGGTAGCCCCGCTCGGCCAGCCACTCCGCGACGTCGGCCGGCGTTCTGCCGTACTTGCCGAGATGGCGGTCCTCGATCTCCATCAGCAGAGTGGGCCGGTGCCGCTCGATCGTCCGCTCGGCCCCCTTCAGCACCTCCGGCTCGAACCCCTCCACGTCCATCTTGATGAAGTCGACCCGCGAGATCGCCCTCAGCTCGCACACGAGGTCCACGGTGTACACCGGCACCTCCAGCGTCCTGGTGGCGGTGAACCGCCCGGGATGCTTCAGCCCTTCCTGCAGGTGGGCCCAGCCGTGGATCGGCAGGCCGAAACGGTAGGGCAGGTTCAGCCGCTGCCAGCCGCTGGACGAGCCGAGCGCGGCGTTGGTGACCTGCACGTTGTGCGCGCCGAGCACGCGCCGCCCCGTCTCCAGGATCCGCGTACGGCACCGGCAGCGGTTCGAAACTGTGCACCCGCCCGGCCCGGCCCGCCAGCCTGGCCAGCGGATAGGTGTACATCCCGTAGGCGGCTCCGATGTCGAAGCAGACCGCGCCCGGCCGGACCAGCCCGGCCAGCCTCAGCAGTTCGGGTTCGCTCAGTGACACCGCCGCCGCGGCCCGCAGCGCCCCGGCCGCGGTCGTCAATCGGATCATGGCGGCGACGGTAGGCGGTGGGCGGGCCGCCTCGGATCCCCCTCAGGGGCGCAGTCCCGGGGCTCGCCGTGCCCCTGGAGGGTGAGAGCCCGCCGTGACCAGCCCGCTCTCGTAGGCGAGGACCACGGCCTGAGCGCGGTCGCGCAGGCCCAGCTTCGCGAAGATCCGTCCCACGTGCGACTTCACGGTCTCCTCCGCGATCGTCAGCCGCTCGGCGATCTCGGCGTTGGCCAGCCCGGACGCCAGCAGCCTGAGCACGTCCAGCTCCCGGCCGGTCAGCGCGTTCAGTCGCAGCGCATCCCGCTCGTCGGCGGGCCGCCGGGCCGCGAACTCCTCGATGAGGCGGCGGGTGACCGACGGCGCGAGCAGGGCGTCGCCGCGCGCGACGACGCGTACGGCGGTGATGAGATCGTCCGGTGGCGCGTCCTTGAGCAGGTAGCCGCTGGCCCCGCTGCGCAGGGCGGCGTAGACGTAGTCGTCGATGTCGAACGTGGTCAGGATCAGCACCTTGGTGCCGTGCCGCGTCGAGGCGATGCGGCGGGTGGCCTCCAGGCCGTCGAGGTTGGGCATGCGCACGTCCATGAGGACGACGTCGGGCCGCAGGTCGCGGGCCGCCGTCACCGCCTCCAGGCCGTCCGCGGCCTCGCCCACCACCTGCACGTCGGGTTGCGCGCCGAGCAGGGCGGCGAACCCCGCCCTGATCATCGCCTGGTCGTCGGCGACCAGCACCGTGATCATCGCCTGTCTCCTCCCGGCAGCCGCGCGCGCACGGCGAAGCCGCCCTCGTCCGTCGTGGCCGTCGTGAGCTCGCCGCGCAGGGCCGCGACGCGCTCCCGCATGCCGATCAACCCGTGGCCCTGCCCCCTCCTCTCGGCCGGGGGCAGGGCGGAAGGCTCGTTCTCCACCTTCACCACCAGGTCTCCGTCCTCGGCGCGGACGGAGACAGTGGTGTGCGCTCCCGGCGCGTGCCGCACGACATTGCTCAAGGCCTCCTGGACGATCCGGTGGACGGTGACGGACAGGACCGGGGCCGGGGCCGGGGTGGCGATCGTGAGCTGGACGGGCACGCCGGCCCGGCGTACGGACTGCACCAGCCTGTCGAGGTCGTTCAGGTCGGGCTGCGGCGTGGTCTGCGGCGTGTCGTCCGTGCCGCGCAGCGCGCCCAGCAGGTGCCGCATGTCCCGTAGGGCCTCGCGGGCGGCCGTGTTGATGGACGCGAACTCCCGCGCCACCTCCTCGCTCACCTCGCCCTCGACCCGGTACGGAGCGCTGACCGCCTGCACGGCGATGACCGACATGTGATGGGCCACCACGTCATGCAGCTCTCTGGCGATGCGCGCCCGCTCCTCGAGAACCTGTCTCCGCCCGTGCTCCTCGGCGACCCGCAGGGTGGCCAGCCGGCGGGCGCGCCTGGCGTGGCCCAGCACGGCGGCGACCAGGAGGGCCAGGGCCCAGGTGAGCAGCCCTGTGGCCAGCCTGTCCGGCTCGATGTCCTGCAGAGTCGCGACCGCGCCCACGGTCGCGATCGTGACGACGAACGCGGCCACCGTCACGCCCCTGGCCGACGTGAGCGCCAGCACGTAGATGACGGGAAGCTGGCCCAGGGCCTGGTTGAGCAACCATGGTTGCGGCGCCTGAGCGCTGTCCGGCGCCACGCCCAGGCCGGTGAGGAGGAGCTGCGCCGCGATCATGACCGTCCACGCGGCCAGGGGCCGGTGCCGCGCCAGGAGCACGGGCCCGGCAAGCAGCGCGGCGGCCGGTAGGGCGAGCGCGCCGAAGCCGAAGCTCACGGCGAACATCAGCGTGTTGTGGATCAGCAGCGCCGCGGCCAGGACGATGAACGGCCCACGCCGCACCAGAGGCCGGTTCGAACCCGGCGATGAAGGCACGCGGGCGCGGTACGCCTCCCGAAGCACCCCCATACGTCCCAGTTTATGGGGGACGTCGTCCACCGGCGTGGCGATCCGCTGAGGGCTTGACCGCGCGTACCCCGAGCCGGATTCTCAGTTAGGTAAGGCTAATCTAATATGGCGCCCATCAGGGCGTAGATTGCCGCGAAGAGGAGCATCCATGGCCATTGTCCCGCGACGCATCCTGGCCGCCATCGGCGCCGCCGCACTGCTCGGCGTCAGCGCCTGCGGCGGCACGGCCCCGCCGTCCGCCGCCGAGCCGCCGGAGTCCGGTCAGGGGGCATGGACCTGGACCGACGACCGCGGCAAGCGGGTCTCGCTCCCGGAGCGCCCTCAGCGTGTCGTCGCCCAGTCGGGCGCGGCGGCGGCCCTGTGGGACTTCGGCGTGCGGCCCGTCGCGGTGTTCGGCCCGCACCGGCTGAAGGGCGGCGGCCGCGACCCCGAGGTGGGCGAGGTCGACATCTCCACGGTCGAGTCGATCGGCAACGTGTGGGGCGAGTTCAACGTCGAGAAGTACGCCTCGCTCCAGCCCGACCTCCTGGTGGCCGGCATGTACCAGAAGGACACCCTCTGGTACGTCCCCGAGGAGTCGGTCAAGACGGTCGACCAGATCGCCCCCACGGTCGGCGTGCAGCTCAGCGGCAAACCCCTGGTGGAGATCATCGAGACGTACGGCAGGCTGGCCGCCGCCCTCGGCGCGGACCCGGACGCCGCCCCCGTGGCCGAGGCCAAGAAGCGCTTCGACGCGGCCGGCGAAGCGCTGAGAACGCTCGCCGCCGCCAGGCCGGACCTGAAGGTGATGATCGTCACCGGTACCCCGGACAACCTGTACGTCGCCTACGTGCCCGACCACCCCGACCTCACGTACTGGGACGAGCTGGGCCTGAACATCGTCTCGCCGGACCGGCCCACGGAGAGCGAGGGCGGCTTCTGGGAGGTGCTGAGCTGGGAGAACGCCGACAAGTACGACGCCGACGTGATCCTGGTGGACGCCCGCGCCCAATCGATGAAGATCGACGAGA
Organism: Nonomuraea mesophila; assembly: GCF_004352805.1. NCBI lineage: Bacteria > Bacillati > Actinomycetota > Actinomycetes > Streptosporangiales > Streptosporangiaceae > Nonomuraea > Nonomuraea mesophila. The sequence continues at coordinate 6,660 of NZ_SMLD01000115.1, read as the reverse complement.
TGGCGGAGAAGCCCACCTGGGCCAAGCTGCCCGCGGTCAAGGCCGGCCAGCTCTACCCGTGGCACGCGGCGGAACGCTACAGCCACCTCGGCTACGCCAAGGTCATGGAGGAGCTGAAGACCAACCTCGACAAGTCGCGCGACGACGTCGTCAGGTGACGGGCACGATCTCGGCCCTGGTGAGCGTACCGTCCTCGATGGTGAGCAGGCCGAGCGTGCCGTGCGGCTGGCGGCGGCGGTCGGTGGGGGAGCCCGGGTTGAAGATGCGCAGGTCGCCGTCCGACTCGTCGAGCGGGATGTGCGAGTGACCGAACACGACCAGGTCCGCGCGCGGGAAGCGGCGACGCATGCGGGGCAGGCGGCCCTTGGCCGGGCCGCCGTCGTGGATCATGCCGATGCGCAGGCCGTCCAGGGTCAGCTCCAGGGTCGCCGGCGCGTCGAGGTCGGGGCCGTCGTTGTTGCCCTTGACGACGTGCACGGGGGCGTAGGCGGCCAGTTCGTCGATGACCGAGGGGACGCAGACGTCCCCCGCGTGCAGGATCACGTCCGCGCCGCGTACGTGCTCGGCGACGCGGGGCGGGCAGGAGCGCCAGCGCCTGGGCGCGTGCGTGTCGGACAGCGCGACGACTCTCATGCCCGCCTTCCTGCCCCGGTCACGGTGGCCGTCACGTCCCGTTCGCGTACAGCTCGTCCAGCCACCCCGGCCGGCGCTCGCCCTCGCGCTCATCCTCGAAGAGCAGGTGCGCGGCGATCATGGAGCCGTGGAAGCCCTGGAGGAAGCGGTAGATCGCGTGATCGGCCCGGATGCCGAGGGTCTGGGAGTTGCGGAAGTACACCACTCCTTCGACCGGCCCGGGGCCGAACCGTACGCGGTCGCCGGGCGACGGAAGGCCGCCGAGCGCGGCGTACAGGAGCTCCCAGGCGCGCGGCCAGTCGCCGACGGGCGGCCCGAACTCCGTGACCGGCGTCGCCGCCCGCCCCGCGAAGTGACCGAGATATTCGACCAGCGTCGCGAAATACATCTCCATGCCCCTGGACATGGCCTCGAACTCGTCCTGCCAGTCGTCGCCGGGCAGGAACCCGCTGGTCACCAGGCGGAGGTGCGTGCTGCCCCGGTCGCGCCCCTCGATGAGGAACTCGTAGGCGACGAAGCGCCCGTCCTCGCCAGGGGTGCTGCCGTGGGCGAAGCGCTTGCCGGGCTCGGCGGCCGTCACCGTGGACTCCGGCAGCGCGAAGCCGCCGAAAGTCGTGTGGACCGCCCCGCCGGTCACCTCGGTGCGGCCCATGAACCACGAATCGATGCCCGGCCCCGTCGAGATGGCCTCCCACACCGCGCCGGGGTCCGCCTCGACCAGCGCCTCCTGGGGCAGCTCGAACTCGTGCCCCATGTCACCGCTCCTTCACGGCGGGGTGCACGGCCACGATCAGCCGGTGATCACGCCCGCCCGCCGCGGACTCGTCATGATATTTGCTGACCAGCGACGTCACGCACTGCGTCAGCTCCTCCGCGAACGCCGCCCGGTCGGCCGCCGACGCGAACCGCACCTGCCCGTCGATGGCGAACGTCGCCACCCGCTTGCGCGCCTGGGCCGCCCCGTTGATCAGCGCGCCGACATCGCGTACGAGCCGGGCCGCCACCGCCAGCAACCACCGCGCGGAGAGCCGGTCGGGCGACCGGCCGGGGTCGGGCTGCATGGAGGCCAGCGCGGTCGGCGAGATCACGAAGGACGCCGCGGTGGCCTGCATCACCCGCTCGGTGACGTTGCCCTTCCTGCGCTCCTCGACCAGCTCCACCAGGCCGTGTTTCTCCAGCGTGCGCAGGTGGTAGTTGACCTTCTGCCTGGCCAGACCCACCCTGGCGGCCAGCGACGTGGCAGAGCCGGGCTCCACCAGCTCGGCCAGCAGCTTCGAGCGCATGGGGTCGAGGGACGCCTCGGCCGCCGCGGGGTCTTCGATCACCGCCACTTCGTCCATGCGTGAACCATGTCACCGACAAAAAAATCTGTCAACCGGCGGGCGGCTAGGATCGGCCCGTGCAACCACCCGATCTCCACCCGGTGGCCGCCCGGCTGGCCGGGGTGCCCGGGGTCGTGGCCGTCGTCCTGGGCGGCAGCCGCGCACGCGGCACCCACCGTCCCGACTCAGACATCGACCTCGGCCTCTACTATCGCGGTCCGCTCGCCGTGGACGACCTGCTGGAGCTCGCCACGGAGCTGACCGGCGCGCCCGCCGAGGTGACCGAGCCGGGCGGCTGGGGCCCGTGGGTGGACGGCGGCGGCTGGCTCACCATGGACGGGTGGCGGGTCGACTGGATCTACCGTGACCTCGACCGCGTGCACCGCGTCTGGCGAGACTGCCGCGCGGGCCGTTACGAGATCGGCTTCCAGGTCGGCCACCCCCTGGGCTTCTACTCCCACGCGTACGCGGGCGAGGTCGCCCTGTGCCGGATCCTCGCCGACGCGGGCGGCGAGCTCAGCGCGCTGCGCGACGAGGTCACCGCCGCCTACCCGCCGGCGTTGCGCGATGCCCTGGTCGGAGGGCTGTGGGAGTGCGACTTCGCCATGACGGCCGCTCGGTACGGCGCGGCGGGCCGCGACCCGGCGTACACCGGGGCGGCCCTGTTCCGCGCGCTCGGCGTCGCCTGCCACGCGCTGCACGCCCACGACGGCGCCTGGCTCATCAACGAGAAGGCCATGATCGCGTCGGCGGACCGGCTGCCGTCCGCGCCCGGCGGCTTCGGAGAGCGGGCCCAGGCGTTGCTCGCGTCGGTGGGACACACGCCGGAGCGGATCGAGTGCACCATCGACGCGGCGGGGCGGCTGTTCGCGGACGTACGGGCCGCCTGCGGCGCCTGACCCACGTCACGTGCTCGACCCCCGGCGGGCGGGACGGATAACGTCGGGGTCCGCGATCAAGGGAGAACACACGTGGTCCGCAAAGCCGTGATTCCGGTGGCCGGCCTGGGCAGCCGTCTGCTGCCGCTGACCCGGGCGCTTCCCAAGGAGATGCTGCCGATCGGCGACAAACCGGTCATCGAGCACACCATCCGGGAGCTCGTGGACTCGGGCATCGACGACATCATCATCGTCACGTCGGGCCGCAAGAGTCTCATCCAGCAGCACTTCGCCCCCGACGCCGATCTCGAGCTGCAACTTCGTGCCGCCGGCAAAGACGATCTGGCCGACGAGGTCCGCGAGGTGTCCTCCCTGGCCCACATCACGTACCTCTACCAGAACGGCCCCTACGGCAACGGCACCCCCATCCTGAATGCCGCCAGGGTCATCGGGGAGGAGCCGTTCATGGTGTTGTGGGCCGACGACGTCTTCGTTTCGGAGGTGCCGAGGGCGCGGCAGCTCAAGGCCGCGTACGAGGCCACGCGCGCCCCGGTCCTGGCGCTGATGCCGATGGAGCTCGAGGACGCCTCCCGCTACGGCGTCCCCGTCGTCAAGGAGGATCTCGGAGGGGGCCGGCTGCTGATCTCGGGGCTCGTGGAGAAGCCGGCCCCCGACGAGGCTCCCTCCCGCTATGCCGCCATCGGCGGATACGTCGTCACGCCCGGCGTCATCGGCGAACTGGAGGCCAGGACACGCGCGTGGCACCGGCACCCCGAGGGCGAGATCTACCTCACCGACGCCCTGCACGACCACGCACGGACGCACTCCGTGTACGGCCAGGTCATCGACGGCACCTGGTGGGACACGGGATCGCCGCTCAACTACCTCAGGGCCCAGTTCGCCGCGGCTCTCGCGCATCCGGTCCACGGTCCCGAGCTCCGGAAGCTCGCACAGGACACCGGCGCGCCGTAGCACCATAATGGGGCGGTTATGCGCTCTGATGCCCTCGCCCCCGACGCCCTGATCGACGAGGTGGAACCGTTGTCCCACGGGCAGCGGTGCCGTCGGCTGGCCGCGTACGCCCGGGACCGGCAGTTCGACCTGCCGGCCGTCGTGGCGGACCTGCGCCGGTGGCACCGTACGACCCGCGACCCGGTCGTCCTGGAGGTGAGCGCCGACCTCCCCGCCGGCCCCGCGGCCGAACTGCTGGCCGCCACGGTCGACTGGGACGACCCCGCCGACGTCCTGGCACGCCTGGCGGGGACACCCGCCGGGGGAGTGCTGGCCGTGGTCGAGACGGGCGAGGCCCTCGCCGTGTCGGCCGGAGACGTTCCCGCCGAACGGGTGCTGCCGCACGCGCGCCGGCTGGCGGGGGAGGGGGAGACCGGCGCGTTGCTGGCGACGGCGCTGCGTGATCAACCCGTGTGATCAGCCCGTGTGATCAGCCCGTGTGATCAGCCCATGTGATCAGCCCATGTGATCAGCGCCGCGTGGTTCGCGCTGTTGCGCGGGCCACAGGTGAGCACGATTTCGGGCGCTGGGCCGGCGGGTGACTTTCCCGTACCGCTAGTGGACGGCGAGGGGCGCGGGGTCTGGCACCGGCGGCGTTCCGGCAGGAGAATCGACCTCACGGTGGAGCCGCAGAGTTCGGCGAGCAGGTGGAGCGGTCGGGCGCGTGACGGAGGGCCGGCACGGGCCGGAAATAATTATTTCCCTACCAAGATGGGGTGGTGAGCATGGACAGGACCCGCCCGCCGAGCGCCCGCGCCGATTCCCCGGTCACCGCCGCCATCCACGCGGCGCGGTGGATCAGGTCCGCCGCGGCCGACGACGAGCACGGCAGGCGCTGGCTGGCCAACCCCGACCTGCGCGGCGGCTCGGCGGTCACCGCCGAGCCCTGGTCCCTCTACTCGGGCGGGGCGGGCATCGTGCTGTTCTTCCTCGAACTGGCCGCCGCCACGGGCCACGAGGCCTACCTGGAGGACGCCAGGACCGGCGCCCGCCGGCTCGCGGCCACCTGGCGCGAGCGCGAGGACGTCACGCTCTACCACGGGCTCACCGGCACGATGGTGGCGCTCATGGAGGCCGGGTGGGCGCTCGGCGACGACCGCTTCGAGTCGGAGGCCCGGGCGATCGCCCAGCGCATCGTCCAGGCGGGGAGGGCCTGCGGCGACGGCGCAGGCTGGTCGCTCGACCCGGCCCAGCGCGGCGACGGCGGGGTCGTGCTCGGCCTGCTGGCGGCCGCCGCCCGCTTCGGCCTCCCGTCCTGCGAGGAGGCGGCGGTGCAGGCGGGCCTGCGCATCGCCCGGCTGCCGGTGCCGGGGCACCGCTTCGGCGACGGCCCCGGCCTGCCGCCCGACGCCGTCACACCCGGCTTCCTGGCGGGCACGGCCGGCACCGCGTTCCTGCTGGCCCGCCTGTACGGCGTGACGGGCGACGACCGTTTCCTGACGGCCGCGCGCAGCGGCGCCGGCTTCGTCCGCGAGGTCAGCCTCGTGACCGGCACGTGCGCGGTCGTCCCCCACCACGTTCCGCAGGCGCGCGGGCTGCACTACCTCGGCTTCTGCTCGGGCTCGGCGGGCGTGGCCCGGATGTTCTACGAGCTGTACCGGGTGGCGGGCGACCCGGGCGACCTCGACTGGGTGGAGCGGCTCGCACGCGGCATCGTGAAGAGCGGCGTGCCGCGCCGCCGTACCGAGGGCTACTGGAACGTGGCCTGCCAGTGTTGCGGCACGGCCGGCCTGATCGAGCTGTTCACGGGGTTATGGGCGGCGACGGGCAACGCCTTCCACCTGGAGTACGCGAGGACGCTCGCCGCCGACCTGATCGGCCGGGCCACCGACCACGACGGGCGGGGCTACCGGTGGTACCAGGCCTACCGGCGGCTGCGGCCCCAAGAGGTGACGGCCGACACCGGCTACATGGTGGGCGCGGCCGGCATCGGCGCCGCGCTGCTGCACCTCGACGCCGCCGGGCAGCCTGGCCGGGCGCGGCGGGTGATCCTGCTGCCCGACAATCCGTTCCCCGCCATCCCGGTGCCGCCGGCGGCGCTGCGCGGCGGGTGACGTCCGCTACCTGAGCCGGGCGGCGCGGCTGAGCCTCGGCACGCTCTCGATCAGCCGCCGCGTGTACGGATGGGCGGGCGAGCCCAGCACCCGCTCGGTCGGGCCGCTCTCCACCACCCGCCCGCTCTCGATGACCGCGGCCTGCGGGCACAGCGCGGCCACCACGCTCAGGTCGTGCGAGACGACCACGAGCGTCAGCCCTCTGCTCCTGCCCAGCTCGGCCAGCAGCTCCACCACCCGGACCCGGGTCGACACGTCGAGCGCGCTGACGGGCTCGTCGGCGAGCAGCACGCGGGGGCCGCACACGACGGCCCTCGCGATCGCGATGCGCTGGCGCTGCCCGCCCGAGAACTCGTGCGGGTAGCGGCGCGCCGCGTCGGCGGGCAGGCCCACCGACTCCAGCGCCTCGGCCGCGCGCTCGTCCGCCTCGGCCCGTCTGGCCGCCCGCGACCCCGCCGCCAGCAGGTCCAGCGACCGCAGCGGCTCGGAGACGATCCGGCCCACCCGCTGGCGCGGATCCAGCGAGGAGTAGGGGTCCTGGAACACCGGCTGCACAGCACGCCGGAACGCGCGGTCGCGCGGCGCCGGCTCCGCGCCGTCGAAGAGGATCTGCCCGGTGGTCGGCCTGGCCAGGCCGAGCAGCAGCCGCAGCAGCGTCGTCTTGCCCGCGCCGGACTCGCCGACCAGCGCCACGTTGCGTCCCGCCGTCACGGAGACGGACACGTCCTCCAGCACCGGCCGCCCGCCCCGGTAGGCGAAGCC